>JBJETY010000001.1:0-17758 GCA_051883555.1 Christensenellales bacterium
GTACAACTTACGTATACGAGACGGCAGAGGAATTAGCTCATCTTTTCGATTCGCCTAAATGCGGTCATATATACAGCCGAATTTCCAACCCTACGGTTGCGGCTTTTGAAGATAAAGTTACAATGCTCGAAGGCGGCATAGGCGCAATGGCTTGTTCGAGCGGTATGAGTGCAACTCTTTTTGCGGTATTGACGGTTGCCACGGCAGGCGATAATATTTTGAGTCTGTCTACCATATATGGCGGAACGTATAATTTGTTTAACGTTACGCTTAAAAAATTGGGAATCGAAGTCAGATTTATTACGCCGGATATGTCCGAAGAGGATATTGAAAAGCTTATTGATGACAAAACGAAGATGCTTTTTGCCGAAACGATAGCAAACCCGTCTATTGTCGTTCTCGATTTTGATTTCTATTCAAAAATTTGCCATAAACACGGTATTCCTTTTGCCGTAGACAATACGCTTGCTACGCCAATACTTGTCAGACCTTTTGAACACGGTGCAGATATAGTCGTTCACTCAACGACAAAATATATGGACGGTCATGCAAGTTGTGTGGGAGGAATTATCGTAGACAGCGGAAAGTTCGACTGGACAAACAATCCAAGATTTAAAGATTTTGTTGAACCTGACGATAGTTATCACGGCGTCGTTTACGTCGAGGAAGGCGGAAAGGCGGCATATATCCTTAAAGCAAGAATGCAATATATGAGAGATATCGGCGCTATCATGACTCCGTTCAATGCATATTTGACGAATCTCGGCTGTGAGACGTTGCATTTGAGAATGGAGCGTCACAGCTCAAACGCTCTTGCAGTGGCAAAGATGCTCGAAGGGCACAGCAAGGTTGAGTGGGTAAGATATCCCGGACTTGAAAACGATAAATATCATGAACGCGGCATGAAATATTTTAACGGTGGATTTTCTGGAATGATTGCCGTCGGAATTAAGGGTGGCAGAGAAAAAGCCTGTAAATTTATGGAAGAGCTTAAACTCTTTAAAATCGTAACGCATATCGCCGACGCCCGTTCATGCGTGTTGCACCCTGCAAGCACAACGCACAGACAATTGTCGGACAGCGATTTAGTAGCTTGCGGAATAACTTCAAATTTAATCAGATTGTCAGTCGGAATCGAAGATATTGAAGATATCCTTGCCGACATCAATCAAGCGTTAGAAAAAATTTAAATTAAGAGGAACCATGCCGATTATTATACCAAAGGATTTGCCTGCATACGAAAGCCTGCAAAAAGAAAAGATTTTCGTTATGGATAAAGAAAGAGCCGGCACGCAGGATATCCGACCGATAGAAATTGCTATATTGAATCTTATGCCTACAAAGGAAGAGACTGAAACGCAACTCGTGAGATTGCTTTCGAATTCTCCTTTGCAGGTAAACGTGACGTTTATTTCAACGGCCACTTATAAGCCTACGCACGTTTGTTCCGACCATATGAACAAATTTTATCGTTCGCTTGCGGAGGTTAAAAACGTCAAATTTGACGGTATGATAATAACGGGAGCGCCCGTTGAAACTTTAGCCTTCGAGGAAGTAGCTTATTGGGACGAACTTGTAGAAATAATGGAATTTGCCGATAAGAACGTTACGAGCACAATCTATATTTGTTGGGGCGCTCAGGCGGCATTATATCATCATTTCGGTATCGGTAAAAAGAATCTGCCGAAAAAAATGTTTGGAATTTATCCTACCAAAGCGGCTGTCGAAAACGATATGTTGTTGAAAGGTATGGACGACGTTTTCTATATTCCGAATTCAAGATATACCGAAGCGGACCAGGAGGCGATTAAATCCTGCAAAAAGTTGAAAATTCTTGCTTCAAGCGACGAATCGGGTATAGCTATCGTAAAAACTCACGACAATAAAAAGTTTTTCTTTATGGGGCATGCCGAATACGACCGCGAAACTTTGAAAAAAGAATACGACCGTGACGTGAAAAAGGGTCTCGATATTGAAAAACCTAAGAACTATTTTATCGGCGATACGGATAAAGTCAATATGAGTTGGAAATCGACTGCAAATTTGTTGTTCTATAATTGGCTCAATTATTACGTTTATCAGGTTACGCCTTTTGAATTGTGATAAGAAATTTTTTGAAGCTATAAACAAACTTCTAAGTACGTTTATTTTAAGACAATAAATATGCGGCGATAAGTTAAAAGCAATTTATGACAGACTGTTTTATAAATAATAATTTATAACTTCGATTTTTTGTAAAACAGTCTGTTTTTTATGAATCCTTTGCTGTTGAAATTGCGTTTAAATAAGCGAAAAATATTTATTGACAAGCAAAAAAATATTTATCGACTAAATTTAAATTTGTTTGCGAAAATTTTTGTTAAATAGATTTAGTTAAATTTTCAAAAAGTAGGTGTTCAATCGGTTTACACCTTTTAATTGTTTTGATATAATAGTTAAAATAAATTAAGACACGACGACGTTTGAAAATTGATTAAATTTTAAAAAGACTATCGAAGTGCCGTTTATTTCGTTGATGATGCTTTCTTTTTAATGACCATCGTTTAAAAACTGCGGTCAGATTGTTTTATTTTTACACACTAATGAAAAATTGTATAATTTGAGATTTGTTTTGGGTAGGACATTTTATGCCTTATAATCGGTGCGGCCTAAAATGTAATCTTCCGATACTTTGAAATATTCGGATAGGATCTCCAATATTTCTAACGATGGCAAATATCCTTTGTTAAACCATCTGGATATCAGACTTTTGTCGAAAAGGCAATCCTGAGCTACTTTGTAATGCGATATGCCTTTTTGATTGCAAAGTTCCGTTAATCGCTCGCAAAACGTCTTTGGCGTTGATGAACGAATAAAGTTATTCACGTCTTCTTTTCCAAGTAAGAAAGCAATTGTAACTTCAAAATAGTCTGCAATTTTTATTAACGTTTTCGGAGTGGGGACAATGCCGTAAATAAGTGAGTTTGTAAACGAAGTAGAGCTAATTTTCAGAATCTCTCTCAGCTCTGTTCTAGATTTTTCCGATTCGTTTACTAAGCTGCAAATTCTTTTTTTAAAAGTTGATGAAACCGTCATATAACCTCGTCTTTTGTAAGGGGTGAATTGTTAGTATAAAACACCTAATAACAGTATAGAATCGTTTAAGAATAAAAAAGGTGTTCAAAACTAACTAAACAAATAAGATAATAATATTGATAAAAAAAATAGGCAAGGTTGAAAATGAGATATTTAACTAAAGATTGGGTAAAAGATTTTAGGTGTGTTGAACTAATAACAACCGCATCTGTAACGTCTGACTCCGATTTTTCCTTTCACTATAGAGAGCAGAAGAAACAATTTTTCGACAACGAAAAAAAAAGTTACGTTTATGCCGAAAGCGTAAAGTTTTCTCATAAGTGCCTTAGGGAAATTAAAATGAATGATAAAACAAATAATCAAAGTAATTCGTTATCGAACGAGAAATTGTATTCGATTCCGTTTGACGAAACGTATTATTCAAAGTTATTTGACAGCATAATTTCAAAGAACAAGGAAATTATTTTGCGATTACCGAATGAAGTAAAATCGGAACTTGAGAATATTGACCTTATACCTTTAGGCGTTATAACGCTGCACGATAAACATATCCTGGATACGTTTTGTCATAAAGAAACTAAAAGACTTGAATTGATAGCCGAAAAGGCAAATTATTATACTGAATGTGCGCAAGATTGTCTTAAAAAAAGCGTATGTCTCGATGATTTTAAAGAAGAAATCGTTTTTGACGTTATAGATAAACGGGGAGATCTTGTGATAGATTTCGGAAAAGTTTCGCTTGTTGCCGAGCAGGTTAATATTATCGAATGGGAAACGGCTGTGATTGAAAAGTGGGACGTAAATAATCCGTATTGCGGCGTTACATTTCTTAAAGCCGTAGAACTTTATTCGCCTGACGAAGATAATTTCGAGTTGCATTTATTGTTTGAAAGTCTGAACGGTTTGGAACAATCTTGTTTATGGCAAGTCACAGTGACGACAAAAAACATTTACGTACGGAGATAGAAAGCAACGCGTTAAATCTAAAAAAGAAACGGACTTTAAGTCCGTTTTTTTTGTATGCCTTTTAGTTTTTTTAGCCGCAATAATTTATAACTGTTTTTAGGATTTTGCTATATTAAGATTTTGCCATTTACGGCTTTTAAATTTTTGCATTTAACGGGATTTTCGCTAAATATTTAAAAATAAATACTAAAATAAAAGCAAGATAAACATTTTGACTTTATCTTGCTTAATTTTGGTGCCGGCGGCCGGACTTGAACCGGCACGGTATCACTACCGCTGGATTTTGAGTCCAGTGCGTCTGCCAATTTCACCACACCGGCGGAACCGTGTATAAATATATCACATAAAAACCGTTTTAGCAAGCAAAATTTATTATTTTGTAAAAACTGTATTTAAAGAAACGGTCGTTAGGCTTTGCACGTCGTTGCGTATTGCCTACGGTAGCTAGTGTTTCAACGATTTTTTGCGTTTTTACGGCATTTTATATGATTTTTGTAATTGTTGTTAAAATTTTTATTCGGTCGGTTTTAAAAATGCCGATTTTATTATAAAATGTTGATTTATGATTTGTTAGGTCGTATAGACTGCATCAGCTATTTTGCGGCATTAATCTTTGGCTTCTATATAATCTCCTTTTATCTGTATTGACAAATCATAAGGGACGTAGACGATAAGTTGTTTTTCGTTTTTTGATTCGCTGAACATAAAGAAGCATAAATCGTTCAGCGCGGTTTTTGCTTTTGGATCGTCAGAATCCGATAAGTAAAGAGTATCGCCTTGAATTTCGATTTTCACCTGGTTTGCATAAATGTCATAATATAAAAACGAAATATTTGAAGCGGTCGTTCTTTTTATCACTACGTTTTTCGTGGAATTTGTAACGTCGATTTGGTTGACGGTATCGAAAATTCCTATTTCCATTTTTTTAGCTTCTGCATAATACCCGTTTTCGATTAGATAATCGCTTTTTCCTTTGTTGAATCCGTCGGTGGATTTTTGAGTGGCAAGGGATATTATCATAAAAATCACGGCGAACGCAGCAAGGGCTATTTTTGCAATATCGAAATTTTTTTTATGTACGTCAGGCAGATAATTTTTTTCCAATTTGGCGGCAATTGCGTAAAACGCGGCACTGAATAACAAAACGAAAAATTCAGCCGACAAGATACACAATCCGAACGTGAAGAAAAAGTACGTTGTCGATTTAGTTGCCACCGTAAGAGCGATTGCGTATATGAAAAACAGAATCGCACCGACGCCGAAGAGAACCATAAATATTACAGACAATGCGAAAGCCGTCTTATATAGATTATTTTTTGTTTTTTCGCTTAATTGTTTCATAGAATAATTAAAACAAGTAAGAAAGATTTTGTCAATTATTTTAATATTTTAGTTTTATTCTATAAAGTCGGCGAATAGATTTTAATAGCGTAAATCTGTCAAGACAATAAATTACAAATTTCGACAAAATTTCTCATCGTAATTTCGTGACAGATTGAAAATATTGTTATATTATAGGAGTAGCTAAATGTTCTTAGTTGTTAAGAGAAAAAGCCTTATTGTAGGTTTTGCCTTGGTGCTTGCATTTGCAATTTCACTCGTATGCGTAAGCGTTGGAAACGCGCAAGTCGTTTTTTTCGGAACCAGCACGAGAAAAGTTCCTGTTTACAGCGTTGAAACGGAAGAAAAGGTCGTGGCTTTGACGTTCGACGCGGCATGGGGAGCGGACAAGACGAAGGGCATAATTGAAATTATGAACAACTACGGAGCCAAAGGGACTTTTTTCCTTGTCGGTTTTTGGATAGATAAATATCCAGAGGAAACGAAGTTCATAGCCGATAGCGGATTCGATATAGGCAATCATAGCGAAAATCATCCGCATATGACAAAATTAAGTAAAGACGATATTTCCACCGAAATTTCTTCGGTGAATGATAAATTACAAAAGATTACCGGGAAAACCCCAATTTATTTCAGAGCGCCTTTTGGCGACTACAACAATTTACTCTTATCCACATTAGAAGAAAAAAGCATGGTTGGCGTACAGTGGAGTATCGATTCGCTGGATTGGAAAGGACTGAGCGGCGGTCAGATTTCCGAACGAATTTTACCGAGAGTCAAAAACGGCGACATCGTTTTATTCCATAATAACTCCGACCATGTTTTAGACGCCTTGCCTATAGTTTTGGAGGGGCTGAAGAACAAAGGGTTCAAACTTGTCACGCTTAGCGAACTTGTAGCTACCCAAAACTATAAAATCGATGCAAATGGGGTACAGCACGTTACCCATTAAAAAACGGAGGCATATATGAATAACGAACAAATGCTCAACAATCAAGTATACTTATCGGGAACGATATGTTTCGAGCCGGTATTTTCTCACGAAGTATTAGGCGAGGGGTTTTACGAAACTTCATTAAGAGTTAAGAGGCTGTCGGATCAATACGATGAAATTCCTCTCACGATTTCTGAAAGAATGTTAACGGAAGAAAATTCAAAAATCGGCACTCGTATGACGGTCAGCGGTCAATTCAGAAGTTATAATAAAATCGACGACGGCAAAAGCAAATTGATTTTACGCGTCTTTGCAAGAGAGATTCTTGAAAACGACGACGATAAAAATCCTAACACTATTGAAATTGTAGGTTATGTGTGCAAACAACCGATTTATAGAACGACGCCGTTTAAGCGAGAAATATGCGATATGCTGATTGCAGTAAACCGTGCTTATAACAAATCCGATTATATTCCTTGCATAGCTTGGGGAAGAAATGCAAGATATGCTCAGAATTTTTCCGTAGGCGAGAAAGTTCAGATTTTCGGTAGAATTCAAAGCCGTGAATACAATAAGACTCACGATGACGGAAGCGTTGAAAAGAAAATCGCTTATGAAGTTTCGGTCGGACAAATTTCGCTTTATGAAAACGACGACGAACAATTATCGTAAAATAAAATTTTTTGTGTGTTTGTTATAAATTTAGATAAAAAATACAGACTTTGACGGTCTGTATTTTTTTATTTCTCTTGCAATTTGAAAATGCGTATTATATAATTAATATAACTTAGTCTATTACCTTGTGAGGGAATTATGAATTTAAACGATTACAAATTTAAACTGGAATATATTTCCGACGGAAAAAAATGCGTTGCAACCGATGACGGAAAGCTTTTTTCGCTTAACAAAATAAACGTAAGCGACGATTGCCTTAAAGTTGCCATTGTGCCTAATCAGAAAATCGAACTGAAAAAGGCGTCTTTTAGTTATGAATTCAATTTTGAAAGCGATGACAAAATTTTTGTCAACGGCTACCAAAGTTGGACGACTTCCAGAGAATACGGAGTAAAGGATAAACAGTTGGGTCTCAGAAACCTTTCCCGTCCGAAAACTATTATCCGTACGTTTGCCGAATCATGCGGCGATTATGCGTTTGCCAAATACGGCGGCGCAGGGTTTTTCCATAGCTTTACTTATTCTTACATAAGAAATAATAAAGACAGCAATATGCTGTTGATCGGTTCGATGTCTGAAAAGATGGGTTATACCATTATCTATTTCGACGTTAAGAAGAATACTATTACGATTGAAAAAGACCTCGAAGGGCTTACAATCGATTCGGAATATCTTATCTGCGACGTTCGCAAATTTGTCGGAAGTTACGACGAAGTGTTCGACGGATATTTCAAAGAAATGAAGTTGCCTAAACTTAAACTCGACCATCTTGCAGGCTATACTTCATGGTATAATTATTTCCAGAAAATCGATGAAAACATTATTCTCCGCGACCTTGAAGGCATAACTTCTAAAGCGGGAGACAAAATAAATATTTTTCAGATTGACGACGGCTTCGAGTCGAAAGTCGGCGATTGGCACGTTCTCGATTCTAAAAAATTCCCTAACGGTCTTAAACCTATCGTCGATAAAATTCATTCGAAAGGAATAATGGCAGGTTTATGGCTTGCACCGTTCTCTGCAGAGTTTAAATCAAAAATCGTTAAAGAGCATCCTGAATGGTTGATACGCAATAAAAAGGGCAAAAAGTTTAACGGCGGATTTGCATGGGGCGGATTCTGGGTTCTCGATTTTCAGTTGCCAAGCGTAAGAGAATATATAAAGAGCGTGTTCGATAAGGTTTTCGACGAATGGGGATTCGATATGGTAAAACTCGATTTCCTTTATTCCGCTTGCTATATTCCTCGTAACAATAAGACGAGAGGTACGCTTATGTGCGAAGCTATGGAATTTTTGCGTGAATGCTGCCGCGATAAGCTTATTCTCGGTTGCGGCGTTCCGCTTGGACCGTCATGGGGTATTGTCGACGCATGCCGTATAAGTTGCGACGTTGAAACTTCGTTCAAGGATAAATTCTATTGCAAGTGCACGAATCAGGAAGTTATCTCTGCTAAAAACGCAATGAACAATTCAATTTTCCGTCGTCATCTCAATCATAGAGCGTTTTTGAACGACCCTGACGTATTCTTCCTTAGAAAAGACGGCCCGAAAGTTCCTAAATATAATTGGGAACAAAAGAAATTGCTTGCTCAAATCAATAATATGTTCGGAAGCGTTTTGTTTGTATCGGACAACGTAGGGGCTTACGACGGAACGCAACTTCAGACTCTTGTTGAGACTTTCAAAACCTTTGACGGAAAGATTAATAATTGTGAATATATCGATAAAAGGCATATTAAAATCGATTACGTCAGAAACAATCAGGAACAGAGTTTAACTTACGATATTTACAGCGGAGAATATACTATTGGCTGATAACGTCAAAGAAAATTATTTAAAAGTTAAAGAAGAATTGCCGAGCGGCATAACGCTTGTTGCGGCTTCTAAAATGCAAAACGTTGCTAAAATCGAGGAGTTGTCTGAAATCGACGAAAATATTATTTTCGGCGAAAATAAAGTGCAGGAATTGTGCGATAAATACGACCCTCGGTTTAAATGGCACGTCATCGGGCAACTTCAGACGAATAAGGTTAAATACGTAATCGATAAGGTTGAAATGATTCAATCGCTTGACCGTGACAGCCTTGCGCTCGAAATCGAGAAGCAAGCGGCAAAACACGATATTGTGATGCCGTGCCTTGTCGAAATCAACGTTGCCGGTGAAGAATCAAAGGGCGGTTTAAAAGCTGAGGACGCCGAGGAATTTATAAGTCGCGTTTTAAACTTAAAGCATATTAAAATCTGCGGCTTGATGACTGTCGCGCCTAATGCTGACGAAAACACGGTTAGAAGTTGTTTTTTAAAGATGAAAAATCTTTTTGATTATCTTAAAAGCAAGTATAGCGATATAACCGTTTTATCTATGGGTATGTCTGGCGATTGGAAGCTGGCTGTCGAATGCGGCAGCAATATGATAAGACTAGGAAGGACGTTATTCGGCGAGAGGAATTATAATGTATGATTATGACGACAGAAACAGAATAAGGACAAGGACTTTTCGTCCCGAAGGACCGGAACCGCTCAGAAGTAGCGGCGTTTCTCGTTCGGAACTTACGTCAAGAGCGATGGAGGGATCGAACGTTAATATTTATTCGCCGACAACGTTTGACGATATTCAGACGCTTATTAATTTCTTAAAGAGAAAAGAGCAGGTTATAGTCGATTTTTCTTCGATAGATAAAACGGGTGCCTGCAGAATTATGGACTATCTCAGCGGAGCTATTTATGCTCTCGACGGTTCAATAAAGGAGATAGCGGCAAATATATTTTTATTTGCGCCTAGGGGCGTGACAATAACCGTGCCGCCTCAGTTCAGACGATAATGTGGTGGTATTTTTTAATTGAATTTTTAATATTTGTCGTTTTGTTGGTTTTTGATTTAACGTCAAAGGCCGCTGTTTTTTCTTTGTTCGATAAAACGGGCGATTATTATCCTGTCATCGAAAATTTCATCGGTCTCAGAAAAGCAATGAATACCGGTGGCGGCTGGAGCATTCTGAACGAACATACAATAGTTTTAACCGTAATCACTTCAATTGTGTTGGGATTGATTTTAGCGTATTTGCTTTCTAAACCGAAAGCGGGATGGGCGTTGAGAATACCGCTTGTGCTTATTTTTACCGGAGGCATTGGCAATCTTGTCGACAGAATTGCTCTCGGCTACGTCAGGGATTTCATATTTTTTGAGTTTTGGTATACTTTCCCTACTTTTAACCTTGCAGATAACTTTTTAACTATCGGCACTTTCTGGTTGGTTATTTATTTAATTATTCAGATAATTATCGAAGGGAAGAAGGAAAAAGAGGCAAAATTTTTACCGTCGGTAAACGTTTCGGATAAATCCATGGTGAACGATGAAATCGGAAGCGTTACCGAGCCTAAAATGAATTTTAAAGAAACTTTAAAACTGATTCTAAACGAATTTAAATGGAACGTCAGACACGGAGAGGACGAAGATGTCTGATTTTGTCTGCGACTCAAACGAAAGGCTGGATTTGTTCTTATCTGAAAAATCCGGCGTTTCGCGTTCTCACGTAAAAAGGGCTATAGAAGAAAACGGCGCAATCGTAAACGGCATAAAGTGTTTTAAAGCCGGTTTTAATTTAAAAGCGGGGGACGTGGTAGAATTTTCTTTGCCGCAACCTAAAGAACTTGACCTTACTCCAAAAGATATTCCGATTGATATAATTTATCAGGACAACGATATTGCCGTTGTCAACAAACCGCAGGGTATGGTTGTGCATCCTGCTTCCAGTTACGATGACAACGATACGCTTGTGAATGCGCTTTTGTTTTGTCTTGACAATCTTAGCGGTATAAACGGAATAATCAGACCGGGTATTGTTCACAGAATCGATAAAAACACTTCAGGACTTTTAGTTATCGCAAAAAACGACGAAGCGCACAAAAATCTTGCAAAGCAAATTGAAAATAAAACTGCACGACGCATATATTACGCTATAGTCGACGGCAACGTAAAAGAGGACGAAGGTTTTGTCGAACAGCCTATTGGCAGAAGTACGAGCGACAGAAAAAAAATGGCTGTCACGAAATCTGGAAAACCCGCAAAAACCTTTTATAAAGTGCTGGAACGTTTTGGCGATTATACGTTTATGCGTTTTGAGCTTTATACGGGCAGAACGCATCAGATCAGAGTCCATATGAAATTTCTGCACCATCCGATAACGGGCGACGACGTTTACGGCGGCAGTACAAAACTTTGGAAAAACGGTCAGCTTCTTCATGCTAAAGAATTGATTCTCACGCATCCGTCGACAGGGGAAGAAATGACTTTTGAATGTCCTTTGCCAAAATATTTTGAAGAGATTTTAAACGTTTTACGCTCAAAGAATCAATAAACGATTTTAAGCGTTAAACGGATATAGGCATAATTGGTTGCATTGTGGTTTTTGCTAATGATTTGATTTATTTTTATAAATTTAAATTTTTCGGGTATTTGTTGAATAAAAATTTTGTTTTTTTGTTTACGCTTTAATGTAAGTTTTTTTAAATTTGCGTTAGAACGAAGTTTTTTTTGAATTTAGTTTTAAATAAAATCTGACGGCTAAATTAAATTGCACAGAAAGAGTTTGCTGCATAAATTTTCGGTGTAAATTTTAAATGAATAAGTAAGCGTTTCGTTTATAAACAAAACGCGACGAATAAGGCTACGATTAAAATAATGCGACGATTAAAATAAGGTTACGAATAAAATAAGGTTACAAATAAATTATTAAGCGGCGATAAAAATAGATTTATACCTTGTTAAGTTAATTTCCATAAATTATCCGCAATTTGCCGTAACGATTTATCGCAAATTGAATAGCATTTTTCGTGCATAGTTTTATCGTTTTTAACACGAATACTCGCATTTCAAAACCAATTTCTTTCTTTTAAATTCTTCTCTTTTAAAATAAGTTGCCATATTAAAACTGTGGTGATATAATATGAAATTATAAAAGCGACGGTTTAAATTGCTTTTTATTCTTTGGCTATTTATTTATACCGTAAATCGGGGTTAAAAGCTGCTTGCGATTTTATCTGATTCGATATGATTTTACGTCAAAGCATTATTTATGATTTGATAATTTAAAATTTATCGGTGCTACGATTACAATCAAAAAGCGAAATTTAAGTCGCAATTATTTACATTACAAGCGAGGCGAATATGGAATTTGACGAAATGTGGAGTGACAGATTAAAAAATCTTAAAGGCAACGCAATAAGAGAGATTTTCAAATTACTTGCAAATCCAAACGTTGTATCTTTTGCCGGCGGTTTTCCGACTTTGAGTTTATTGCCAAAAAAGGAAATAGCAGCTATTGCTAACGAAATTCTTACCGGTAGCGACGCCGAAAAAATTCTTCAATACGGCGGAACGGAAGGATATGCTCCGCTTCTTGAATCGGGATTGGAATATGCAAAACGTTTCGGCGTTAAAGGCGACGTTAAAAACACTCTCGTAATTTCGGGCGGACAGCAAGGTATCGACCTTATGTTTAAAGCTTTTATCAATAAAGGCGACGTTGTTTTGGTCGAAAATCCGACTTATCTTGCTTGTTTGCATATTTTAAAAACTTATGAAGGAGTTGCCGTAGGCGTTGACAGCGATGACGACGGCATCAATCTTGCCGACCTTGAAAAGAAAATTAAAGAATATAAACCTAAAATTTTCTATATAGTAGCAGATTTTTCAAATCCTACGGGTAAAACGCTTTCCTTGGAAAAACGTAAAGCAATATGCGAAATGACGGCAAAGTACGGAGTAATTGTAATTGAAGATAATCCTTACGGAGAAATACGTTTTGCAGGCGAAAAACTTCCTTCGATTAAGTCTTTCGATACGGCAGGAAACGTTGTTTACGTAACGTCCTTTTCAAAGACCATTGCACCGGGTTTGCGTACGGGTATAGCGGTTGCCGATGAAAGAATCATAAGAAAGATGACAATCGGAAAACAAGCGGTTGACGTGCATACTTCCAATCTTTCACAAGCAATTGTCGATACGTATTTAAGACGCGGACTTTTGGAGCCGCATTTAAAAGAAATTACGCCTGTGTACAAAGACAAAAAAGAAGCAATGTACGGCGCGATTCAGAAATTTATGCCGCTTGACAAAGTAAAGTTTACAAATCCTGACGGCGGACTCTTTATTTGGGGCGAGTTTTTCGATAAGTCGGTTGACCTTGACGAATGTTTTATGGATTGCGTCAAAAAGACCGATACGGCTTACGTTTCGGGCAGCAGTTTCTTTGCTCAGGACGGAATAACAAACTGTTTCCGTTTGAACTACAGCAATGCTACTATCGAACAGATCGAGTGTGGAATAGAAAAACTCGGCAGATATTTTAAGGAGAATTTATAATGGCAGAAAATATTATCGACACTCTCAAAGCCCGTGGCTTTGTAAAACAGATTGTTAAAGAAGAAGAATTATATAAATTGCTCGGTAGCGAACCTACAACTTTTTATATAGGTTTTGACCCTACGGCTGACAGCTTGCACGTCGGACACTTTATGCAGCTTATCGTTATGAGCCATATGCAAAAGGCGGGGCATAGACCTCTTGTGCTTATCGGTGGCGGCACGGCTATGGTCGGCGACCCTTCGGGCAGGTCGGATATGCGTACGATGATGTCTAAAGAAACTATCGCGCATAACGTTGAGTGCTTTAAAAAGCAGATGTCCAAATTCGTTTCTTTCGAAGGCGACAATGCGGCAATTATCGTGAATAATGCCGATTGGCTTTTAAACTTGAATTATATTGACTTTTTGCGCGAAGTCGGAACGATGTTCTCTGTCAATCAGATGTTGACTTGCGAATGCTTCAAAACCAGAATGGAGAAGGGATTATCCTTTCTTGAATTCAACTATATGCTTATGCAGGCATACGACTTTTTGGTTTTAAACCGCAAATACGGCTGTAAACTTGAATGCGGCGGCGACGACCAGTGGTCTAACATTTTGGCGGGCGCAGACCTTATAAGGAGAAAGGAACAAAAAGAGGCATACGGAATGACTTTTACGTTGCTTACGACGAGCGCAGGCACGAAAATGGGTAAGACCGCAAAGGGAGCAGTATGGCTTGACAGAAATAAAACCACGCCTTACGAATTCTATCAATATTGGAGAAACGTAGCAGACGAAGACGTTGAAAACTGTCTTAAACTTTTGACTTTCTTGCCGCTTGACGAGATTGCCGAACTGACGAAATATAAAGACGAAAGAATCAACAACGCAAAAGAGCGTCTTGCATATGAACTTACAAAACTCGTTCATAGCGAAGAGGACGCAATTTCCGCTCAAACGCAAGCAAGAGCGGCATTCAGCGGCGATAAAGAAAATATGCCGAAGAAGGAAATTTCTGCAGAAATAAAATCGGTTGTCGATATTTTAGTCGCTATCGGTGCTGCTCCGTCAAAGGGAGAAGCAAGACGTCTTATCGAAGGCGGTGGCGTTAAAATCGACGGCGAAAAAGTTGAGTCTGTACAGGCGGTTATAAACGACAGTCAGATAGCAAACGGCTTCGTATTGCAAAAGGGCAAGAAAAATTTCTTTAAGGTGACCGTTAAGTGAAATCGTACAAGTTTGTAGACGGTGAGTTTACAAGCAGTTATGAAATAAAGCGTTCCGAATTTATCGTTACCGTTAAAGGCGTGAGCGACGAAGACGACGCGATTTCATTTGTCGCCGGCATAAAAAAGAAATATTCCGACGCTACGCATAATTGTTATGCCTACATAGCGGATGAAAACGGACTGAATATGCGTTTTTCGGACGACGGAGAGCCAAGCGGAACGGCGGGACTGCCGATTTTGGAAACTTTGAAAAAGGCAGGACTAAAAAAGACGGCCGTTGTTGTTACCAGATATTTCGGCGGCATAAAATTGGGCGCGTCGGGACTTGTCGGCGCATATACGGCGGCGACTGTCGAATGTATCGAAAAATCGATTGTGAAGGAAATGGAGTCTGCCGTTGAATTAAAACTTACGGTTACCTTTTCCGAATGGGCGGCACTCGAAACGAGCGTAAAAAGATTTGGCGCCGTAGACTCTACCGAATACGGCGACGGAGTGACGGTTGACGTTTTTGTTAAGCCGAATAACCTTGACGCTTTGACGTCGGAAATTAATTCCAAGACGAGCGGAAAGGCAAAAATTGAAAATCTCGGTGAAAAGTATTACGGATTTTAATTTGAATTATAATTTTAACAATAGAGAGGTATATTATGAAAATTACAATGGCAAAAGAATTGAAGCAAAAACCGGACAGCAATTGCCTCGGCTTCGGAAAGTATTTTACCGACCATATGCTGGTTATGGAATACGACGCAGCAAAGGGCGGTTGGCAGGAAACGGAAATTGTTCCTTACGGCAATTTTTCTCTTAATCCTGCAAGCTGTGTTTTGCATTACGGACAGGGAATTTTTGAAGGCCTTAAAGCGTATAAGAATGAAAAAGGCGAAATTACAATGTTCCGTCCTAGCGACAACTTCAAAAGAATGAATAGAAGTGCCGAAAGACTTTGCATGCCTACTATTGACGTCGACAGAGCGGTTTCGGAACTTGAACAGCTTGTCGAAATTGAAAAAGAATGGATTCCTACTCAAAAGGGCACGTCGCTTTATATTCGTCCGTTTATGATTGCAGACGAAGCGTTTTTGGGCGTTCACCCTTCGAAAAAATACATATTCTGCATAATTTTATCCCCTGTAGGAAGCTATTATGCAAACGGACTTGCACCTGTTAAAATTTACGTTGAAGACGAACTTACGCGTGCGGCTGTCGGCGGTACGGGCGAAGCAAAATGTCTCGGCAACTATGCTGCAAGTTTGCGCGGAGCCGAAAAGGCAAAGAAGATGGGATACGAACAGGTATTATGGCTCGACGCCGCGGAAAAGAAATACGTCGAAGAAGTCGGCGCTATGAATATGTTCTTTGTTATCGACGGAACAGTTGTTACGCCTATGCTTGACGGTTCGATTCTCCCGGGTATAACGAGAAATTCTGCAATTCAGGTTTTAAAGAAAGCCGGATATAAAGTCGAAGAAAGACACGTATCCGTTGACGAAATTCTTGAAGCATTGAAAAACGGCAAACTTGACGAAGCATTCGGAACGGGTACTGCCGCAGTTATTTCACCTGTCGGAAATATCGGATATAAAGATAAGGTATATACAATCAACAACAACGAAATAGGAAAAATTTCGCTTTGGCTTTACGACCAGATTACGGGTATTCAGACAGGTCGTCTTGAAGATACTTTCGGTTGGGTTTACCATTTTAAAAAATAGTGGCAGAGAAAGAACAAAAAAGACCTTTTGACGTAGCTTTGGACTATCTTACCAAATGTGCAAGAAGCGAAAAGGAAGTCAGGGAAAAGCTAAGACAAAAAGGTTATACGCTTGAAGAAATCGACGATACTCTTTCTAAATTGAAAGAGTATCGTTTTGTCGATGACCGTGAGTACGTAAAAACGTTTTTAGGTTTTTATAAAAGCAAATTCGGGAAAAAGCAGCTTGAGCTTAAACTTGTTACTATAAAAGGAATAGACAAAGAAATAGTCGCCGAAGTTATGGAAAGTGTCCTTAACGACGAGGAAGAAATTGAAAAAGCGACTAATTTTGCTAAAAAATATTTTACGCAAAAGAAATTGGATTTTTCCCGTGAAAGCGTTGCCAAAATCGGAAACTGGTTGTATGGCAAAGGTTTTGAATGGGGCATAATCAATAAAGCCTTGTCTAATCTTAAATTGGAAATCGAGGTTGAAGATGCTTGATAAATTTAAAATAGGTCATTATACGGATTCGGAAAACAAAACAGGCGCAACCGTTATTATTTGTGAAAAAGGAGCCGTTGCGGGCGTCAGCGTTCGAGGGGCAGCGCCTGCTACAAGAGAGACGGATTTATTGTCTCCGACAAAAACCGTTCAGGAAATCAATGCGGTGGTTTTATCCGGCGGAAGCGCATTCGGACTCGAAGCGTCATGCGGCGTTATGGATTATCTTTTTAAAAAGGGTATAGGCTATAATGCGGGCGCCTATAAAGTTCCTATCGTTTGTGCGGCTTCGCTTTACGACCTTGAAAACGGCAACTTTGCTTATCCTGACAAGGAAGCAGGTTTCAAAGCCTGCACCGACGCAAAGGAAAATAATTTTTCCGTAGGACTTATCGGTGCCGGAACGGGTGCGACTTGCGGCAAACCTTTAGGAATGAAACATGCTTCTGCGGCAGGCCTCGGTATTGCAAAAGCTAAACTCTTCGGAGTAAGCGTTGCGGTTGTCGTTGCTATAAATCCGCTTGGCGATATCGTAAAAGACGGTGAAATAATAGCAGGGTTGAAGGTCGGCAAAAAATATCGCTCAACGCTCAACCTTATAGGCAAAATAAGCGGTTTTAAGCAGGTAAACACAACGATTGGTTGTATATTAACCGACGCAAAACTTACCAAGGCAGAGTGTAATGCTCTCGCCGACGTCGCTCACGACGGCTATGCTTTGGCAATAAGTCCGTCACATACTCCGTTTGACGGCGACGCGATGTTCTGTATGGCGAGCGGAGATAAAAAGATTGCATTTTTCAAGATTGCGGCAGTTATGTCCAAACTTGTAAGCGAAGCGATTTATTCTGCATTCAGCGGAAAGCCTGCCGAATTGGAATTTGAATCTGACGAAGACGATATAAATTTTTCCGATTCCGATTTATAAGGAGTAAACTTGAGTACGTTTGAGGATTCTGTTAAAAACTTGCCGAAAGTTACTTTTGAATA
>JBJETY010000002.1:0-17717 GCA_051883555.1 Christensenellales bacterium
GGGGGGAATTATTTAAAGTATCTGTTGTAAAGACCTTGGAATGCTTTTCCGTGACGAGCCTCGTCTCTTGCCATTTCGTGAACGGTATCGTGAATGGCGTCAAGTCCCAATTCCTTTGCGCGTTTAGCGAGATCGGTTTTACCCATGGTAGCTCCGTTTTCCGCTTCGATTCTCATTTCGAGATTTTTCTTTGTGCTATCGGTGATGACTTCGCCGAGAAGTTCTGCAAATTTAGCCGCATGTTCTGCTTCTTCGAAAGCGGCTTTTTCCCAGTAAAGACCGATTTCCGGATATCCTTCGCGGTGAGCAACTCTTGCCATTGCAAGGTACATACCGACTTCACAGCATTCGCCGTTAAAATTCATTCTGAGGTCTTCGATGATATCGTCTCTTACGCCTTTTGCGACTCCGACTACGTGTTCTGCCGCCCAGCTCATTTCATCTTTCTGTTCTACAAATTTTTCCGCAGGTGCTTTACATTGAGGGCACTGTTTTGGTGCTTCGGCTCCTTCATAAACGTAGCCGCATACTGAACATACAAATTTTGCCATAGTTGATTCTCCTTAATTGTTGTATTAATTTATACAGTCTTTGCAGATTCCTGCAAAAATGACGTCGATGTTTTCGGTGATAACGCCGAGTTTTTCGGTTGCTTCGTCAATAAGTTGTTGTACGTTGTCGAAATCAACGTCGAACACTTTTCCGCACTTTCTGCAATAAAAATGCGAATGATGAGCAACGGTTTTATCAAATCGGTCTGGCAGGTTAGGCACGACGATACGTTTAATTTTTCCGCTCTCCGTCAAAAGAGCAAGATTTCTGTAAACGGTTCCCAAACTCACGTTCGGAAGTTTTTCCCTGACTCTGTTAAAAATCGTTTCGGCAGTAGGGTGGTCGCAAGAATCCATAACCGTTTCGTATATAATTTCTTTCTGTTTTGTAATTCTCTCGTTTTTTTCAGCCATAGCCGTTTCCGTTTCCAATCTTCGACAAACTAAACAGTTGTTGTCGGCATTATAGCCTTTTAGTCTGCGCAAAACCGGTTTAATTTTTAATCGTTTATTTTTAATCGATATCCGATTTTAACGGATAAAAATTTATTTATAGGTAAAACGTAAACCTTATTAGTAATAATTCCTATTAGCAATATATCATGTTTTAACTATGCTGTCAATAATAATTAAAAATTTTTAGCAAAAAATTTTAAAATAATTTTTAGAGCAGAAAAAATAATTTTCAAAGTAGGTGTTGGTTTGGAAATTTCCGCATGTATAGGAAATTTCCGTATTTATATTAAATATTTACGTAAATTAAATTTCGTCTATGATAAAAGGGAATATAGTTACGGCAAAAAGTCGACGCAGCGTATAAAGCCGCTAAGGATATTGAGTCTGGAAATTAAAGATATTGAGTCTGAAAATTAAATTTGAAACGTTAAATTTCCGATGAAATTTTGCAACGGAAAATAAAAAAAGTCGGATTAAATAAATTCCAACTTTTTGTTTTCTCTTATAATCATAAAAACGACGCCTTTGATTTCATCTATTCCGATTTGCCCTATCGCACGGCTGTCGTGGGAGACGCTCCTGTTGTCGCCTAAAAGATAAACGTAGTTTTCTTTTATGACGAATTCGTCAACGTTGAGCAATTCTATGCCGCTATACATTCTTTTATTTTCGGCGGACAAGTATTCTCCGCTTTCCTTTACGCCGTTGACGTAAAGAATTCCGTTTTCGATTTTAACTTTATCGCCGCCGACAGCGACTACGCGTTTTATGAGAGTTTTATTCTCTTTTGAGACGTAAGCCACAACGATGTCGCCCCGACTTATCTTTTTAACTTTGTTAATCATGACTTTATCGCCGTCGGTATAATCGCTATCCACCCCGCCGTTTAAAGTCGGCAACATCGAAGCGCCGTCCACAATAAAACTTTCGGTTATGCAGGCAAAAGTTATAACAGTGACAAGCAATGCTACTACAATTACGGCAGCAATAATTGAAATTGCAAGTTTAACTTTTTTCTTTTTTGGGTCGACGGGTTCAAAATCTTCGAATTCATTAATTTCGTTCATAGATTTATTATATCCAGATAATGTTGTTTAATATAACGCCGGCGACGTTTTTGAACACGGTAATTTGAGTATCTGCAAAAACGCCAAGCGGTTTTCCGTCGTCTGATTTGAAATCGGACGAAGAAAGCAAAACTTTTTGCCAGCGTTCACCGCCTTTCAGAGTACATTTTGCGATATAAGAAGTTCCGCTGTAAATCGAATACAATTGAATACGGATATCCCTTTCAGCCGGACTGTAGAAATCGATTTTCAATATGCTTGTTTTATCTTTTGCAAATTCCGATTTCATGAGTTTGTTTGTAGCAAGATATCCGCTGTCTACGGTAACGCCTTTTATGCCAAACGGACCTTCTTTCATTTTTAAATTGTCTTCGTCTACAATAACCGACGACGTTTGCGGAGTAAAGCTTGCAACTCCCTTTTTGTTTGTATAAACGATGCGGTTATTTTCTGCAAGCGCAGGCAAAACGGAAACGCCGCTGAATTTATCTTTCGTAATCGTTATAACCGGCGTTGAAACGACTATTCCGTCGTAAGTCACGTTAGCGAAAGCGAAAAGCTTTTCGCTGTCATCGTACGGAACGGTTTTAAACAGGTGTTTTGTTTCGCACACGGACGTCTCTTCCATAGAAAACCAGTCTCTGATAGGAGTTGGGGCATTATCATATGATATAAACGTTTCTACGCTGTCGCACTGTTTAAACGTTTCGACGGAAACGTAAAGTATATCATTGTCTATGACAAAGTTGGCAATCGGAGAAGGTATTTGCGGCGGTTCGCCTTTGAATGCCATATCTCCCCATTTTAAAAGGCCTTCAAAACAGTCTTTTGCGAGCTGTTTATCTGTTTTTGGAGAAATACAGATATTTTTAATCGGGGAAACAATGCCCGACATAATTTCATTTGCTTTATCTATATTTGCAAACAGACAATTTGTGCTTGTAGCATAAACGACAGGGCAGGAAATGAAATGAGCATACGTTTCAGGACAAATTCCCGAGACCCAAGCTCTTTCTTCCTCAGAATCGAGAGAAATTTCATGTTTTTCGTAAGCATTGTATCCGCAACCCATTACCGGCACAACGGCGTTGACTCTTCCGTCTATTGCGGCAACTATCCAGGCAAGCTGCGCACCGTGAAGATAGCCGATGAGATTTATCTTTTCACTGTCGACAAGGTTTTGTTCTCCGATAAGAGTAATGCAGCGCCTTACGATTTTTGCCCAAACGAACCAAGGCGTAACTCTTGCGGATTCGCCCATGTAAGACAGGTTGAGTTTTGCATTTTCACATCTTGCGAAAGAAAGAGAATCGGGGAAAGAAGTATGCGTATCCCTTTGCGTAAAGAAACCCGCATAATCTAAAAGAAAAACGACGTATCCTTTTGAAACCAATAAATTTGTGATTTCATCGAAATCGATTTTTTCGTGCAGAGGAACGAGAAAAAGAACGGCAGGGTGCTTTTCTGTCCAGTCTGCTTTATGAATCATTTTGCAATACGTACGGACCTTTCCGTCTTTTGTATTTTCGGCGGTAAAGAAGATATCCGTTTCCATGCAATCGTCTTTTTGCTGACACTTTTCGACGTATGTTTCAAGAGGATCTTTAACGGGGTTGAACGTTTCCCACACTTCGGTCGGCGTCATAAATTTAATTTCCATATTGGAATTATACAACAGCAGCATAATTTAGTCAAATTCAATAGAGAATATTGAAATTAAAATTTGACGGCAGTTTTGCGGTTGTAAATAATGAATAATTTACGATATAAAGAGACGCACGTATATATTCAATTATTAACGCCTATTAACGCAGCTACAGAAAACAGCGTTAAACGGGAAATTGTGTAAAACTGAAAACAGCGTATAAGGGGAACAGCGTATAGATAAAAACAGCGTATAGGTGAAAATAGCATATTAACGAAAACAGCGAATCGACTAAAAATCGGGCGAAAGAAATGGGCGCTTGCACAAAAATAAAATTTCAGAAAGCAACTTTAAGAAGCGAACCTAAAGCGCGTGTTCTTCATATAATATAGAAGTTTTGGAGGCGGAAATGGATTATCTTTTACCTGATGACGATACTATGGAGAAAATGGCAATAGAATATGCGAAAGCGAGACGCAAAGCGTCCGTTCTCGAATGCGCAAAAGATAATTCCGTGACTGACAAAAAAAACAGTTCTCGTGGCGTAACTTGTGCGCAAAACGACAATGGAGGTGCGGAAACCGACAACCCGAACGGCGGCGGAACGAACGCTTCAGACGGAGCGGGCGAAAACGGCGCTACGGACCCGAACGGCAATTCGGGCGAAAATTCCGCAACGGAAAACGGTTCTGATTTAACCGAAACGGAATTGAGAGAAATTGCCCTTATGAAAAAAAGAGTCACAAACACGGCGGTCATTCTTATGTTTTTAAAATCGCTAAAAAAATAGAATAAACCTTTTAAATTTGAGAAAACGTTTTCGGCGGCGGGCAGTTGCGGCTAAACATATGCGGTTAAGTTTTTATAATTGAAGAGTATATTGGTTAATAAAAATTTTTTCGCTTTAATAAACGACGGCCAACGCAGTTAAAATGCGAGTGCTGATAAAAACGCAAATAGAAGTAAACTTATGTAAGGCAAGAATAAAGCGTCGCAGAATAAAGCGACGCATGCGTGCGAAAAAGCTCTGAAGCGGACTTCTTACTATCTGACGAAAGCGGCAAATTTTCGCTGTTTTGGCAATATCGTAAAAGGCAATGCAATCTGCAAAAAAGCAAATTTCAAAACGACTTAAAACATCGAGCAGAGTGAGCCGACTGTCGGACGGCAGGCAGCTATCTGCTTTGCTACGTAATAGCTTTATTAACTCTTTATCAAAGACAAATCGATTTCTGATTTAAAGGAAAGATTTTCCCAGAAATTATCGGAGTTGAAATTAAGACCTTCCTCTTGCCATGCCAGATTTCTTAACATAAGGAAATCGAATTGATTTGCTTTGGATAAATCGAAAGCGTTTTTCATTTTTTCCGTTAAATCTTTTTCCAGAGCGGACAGAAATTCCTGTTTAAATTCTTTTGACAGAAGGTATTCGCTGAAAGTTTTGCTTTCAATTTCGGAAATCGCGATATCGGCTTTAAACTCTGCCGTGACGCGATTTTCGTCATATTTCATTTTCGTGCTCGATTTGACTATTTGATATTCGATTTTATAATCGTCGTATTCGATAGTCATATATGCGTTATTGATTTTTCTTTTTAGCAAGTTTGTAACGTTCACGGTATTTTCGTCCAGTTTCATAAAATTGCCGTCTCTTGATACGGCAAAATTATTTTTAAGATTTATCGTAACGTATTTGCCGGTGCCTTGCTGACTTGCCAGAATAGAATCTTCATCCACTTCGGTAGGAATGCAAACGGGCAAGGTAACGGTTTTGGATTTCGACGCATAGTCGGTCAGAAAAGAATTGACGTGTGTTTTAGTAACAAGGCTTTTCTTTTCGGTCAGCATAAGGGTTTGAAGATAAAATGCGATATTTTCTGAAGTAGGGACTTTTAATTTTATTATATCTTCGGGTTTGCCTTCGACTGCAACGACTACGGAGTTTAGCGGCAAAAGCCAACTTGTTATAAGATTATTGAGAAAAGAATCGGGATTGTTTAGAAGCGACTGTTTTGATAAAACCACGATATTGCAGTGAGCAAGCGACAGCGTTCTTCCGATTTTAGAGCCTATATCTTCGAGCCCCTGCGTTACGGTCGGCGCTTCTGCCGAAACGGTGACGAAATTATCCGCGCTTGCGCTCTCCGCGCCCGCACCCGACGTCGGCGATACGACCTGAGTCGTTACGATATAATTTGTTCCGTTATAATCGATTCCCAGCATTAAAACGACGTTTCGTTCCGAGATGGAAAAAGTATTGATAGTCCTTCCTAAAAAAGTGCAGGCAACAATAAAAATTACCAAAATCATAGATTTCATTTTAAACAGCTTCTGCATTTTTTCTTCTCCTTACAGCAAGAATAATCAACAATAAAACGGGAATTAAAATCATCAATCCGAACATAACGTAACCTAAGACGCCGCTTGCATTTTCAATAATTACGTCATAGCGTTTCATAGCGACGTAAGGGACGGTAAGGGCGATAGCCGAAAACGCAACGACTAAGTTCTTTTTGTTTACGATACGCATTCCCGCTTCGCTCATTGCCCAGAACAACATTCCGCATTCCACGCAGCTTCCTATCAGCCACGGCACGATGCTTATCCATTGAAGTCTGCCGAGTACCGACGAAAGTTGATTGAACATAGACAGGTTGACAAGCAGATTATCGGCAATAGGCAGAGCGTCTCCGAAAATTGCAACCGACAACATCGTTACTATGCAGATAAGCGTATATGAAAGCCCGATTGTGATAGGTAAAACCGCCTTTTTGCTTTTTTTCAAAGTTACGAAAATGAAAGGCAATGCGTCGCCGAACCATATTCCGTAGGCAAAACCGCTCTTAAACATTGTCATAGAATCGACGGCCAACATCGGTTTCAAACGCCCGAAGTCGAAATCGGAGTCTAAAAACGCTAACAACAAGAAATAGCATAAAGCCGTAAACAACACGAAAAATTCTCCGCTACGAGCGATGCTTCTCATTCCCTTAACGGCAAGGAAGACGATTGGAATTATTATTGTGATAACAACTATATATAGCGAAATGGAATCGAAAAGGAAGTTCGAAATGAAATTCGCCATAAAAGCGATAAGGACGAACAATTTTGCGAAAAAATACAGGTACAGTCCCATGCAGACGGGATACTTTGCTTTTGAACGGTCGAGCATGGTAACGCCGTCGGACTGAACGAAAGAATAAATAAGACAGAATATAACTATTTCTATCACGCACATTAAAATCATCGCCAAAAAGACCGAAGTGGAAATATCCATTGCCCAAAGAGAAGGCAGAGAGGACAGTTTCATAACGGTCGACGACAAAAACATCAATATTGCCATCTGGCGAGTATAAATACAATTGTCTGTCATTATTTTCTCCTGCGGTTGTGATTAGGGAAAGAGAACGGACGGGTTTTCTGATTTACGTTTAAAGATTTCAATAGTCCGTCTTTAAGGTCGGATGAAACGATAGGCGCGAACGGCGCGGCAAAAGGCGTTCCGTAGTTATTGATAGACACTATATAAGCAACCGTCATTATAGTTGCGATAATCAGTCCGTAAAGTCCCAGAACGGCGGCTATACAGACGAATATAAGTCTCAGCATTGATATGACGTTAAGCTGACTAGGCACGCAGAAAATACCTATCGACGACAGAGCGATTATCAATACGGCAGGGGAAGAAATAAGTCCTGCTTTTACTGCGGTGTCGCCGAGAACAATCGCTCCGACGATTGAAAGCGAAATGCCCAGAAATCTCGGCATTCTTATAGAAGCCTGATTTAAAATTTCAAATAGCAACAAAACGAAAAGAATTTCGATTTGCGGCGGAAAAGGGATTCCGTTCGTAGCGTTAAAAAGCGTTATAAGAAATTTCAACGGCAACAGATGAAAATGGAAAGTTTCGAAGGCTACGTATGCCGCCGGTAAAAAAATAGTCAGCAACATTCCGATAACTCTGAAAAATCTGATAACCGAGGCTCGCCAGTCGTTGCTGTAATAGTCGTATGCGTCCTGCATGGCTTCGAATAGCAAAAACGGAACGGTTAAAACAGACGGAGAGCCGTCGACGATTACGGCGATTCTCCCTTCGAGCAATTTTGCGGCAACGACGTCCGGTTTTTCGGTAGAGCCGACTTGCGTAAAAAAGCTGTACTTGTTTTCGCACAGATATTGTTCGATATAATAGCTGTCTAAAATGCCGTCCGTTTTTATGTTTGAAATTCGCTCTTTTACAGTAGAAATTACCGTTTTATCGGCAATTCCGTCGATATAGCAAATTGCAACGGCGGTGTTCGTCTGCTCGCCGACCGTCATATTTGTTACGACTAATTTTTCCGATTTGATTTTACGGCGGATAAGAGTTGTATTTGCCTTTATATCTTCGATAAAACCTTCTCTCGGACCTCTCAGTACGCTCTCCGTCGGAGGTTCGGTAATTCCACGCATTACGGTTTGTCTTAAAGGAAAGCAAAAACAACCCTCTGCTCCGTCTATCAAAAGGACAACGTCTCCGTTTGTGATATGCGAAATTATGTCGCTAAGTTCTACGGAAACGTCAACGGTTTCGGGAAACGGCATATTTTTTATGCAATCATAAACGGGAACAGACAAAGTAGTTCCCGTCAAACTGCTTAATACGTCTCTCGTCAGGATATCTTTATCGACAAATCCGTCGAGAAAACAGATTGCCGCGTCTCCCGTATTTACGCTGAAACGTTTTGTTATTAAATCGTCGCTGTCGCAAAAAGCGTCGCGGATTTCTTTTTCGAGTTTAACAAGTTCTACAGTCATAATTATCCTTAACTTATCTTTTTTCTTTTTATGGGAAATATTCACGACGAGTTAATATTTCCGAAAGAGTTTTTAAAGCACTCAATTTAAAACGGATTGAGTTAAAAATAAAACGGCGGCGTAGAAAACGATATAAAAGGCAATGCGACGGAAAGCGCAATCGCAATAGCGCGTTAAACGGCGGCGTAAAATTAAAAGGAGAGACAGCCTATAAGGGACAGGAATGGTCGATAATAATATTAATTTGCACAATAGGCGAAACAAAAAGTTGACTAATCGTAATTTCGGGCATAAAATACTTGTTATGGATAAAATAATCGATATACACGCACACATCTATCCTGAAAAAATCGCACG
The DNA here is from genome assembly GCA_051883555.1 of Christensenellales bacterium. Taxonomy (GTDB): domain Bacteria; phylum Bacillota; class Clostridia; order Christensenellales; family CAG-917; genus CAG-917. The sequence continues at coordinate 8,874 of JBJETY010000002.1, forward strand.
CAAAGCCGTTGAATCTATAGGTTCGTTTTACGGCATTTCCATGGTGGGCGGCAACGGCACAAGCGAAAATCTTATAGCAAGCGGTGGCAAGATAGGTGTCGAAAAATACGTAGTACATTCAACTGCTACGAAACCGGAACAAGTAGAATCAATCAACAATTTCATATCGGGAGAGTGTTTAAGTCACAGCGAGTTTATAGGCTTTGCCACGTTACACCCGGATATGGAAGAAGAGGCAATCGCAAAAGAAGTCGAAAGGGTAAAAGGCTTGGGACTTCACGGCATAAAACTTCACCCTGATTTTCAAAGGTTCTTTATAGACGAAGACAGAGCGGAAAAGATATACAGACAGGTAGAAGGCAAATTGCCGATACTGTTTCATACCGGCGACCCCCGTTACGATTTTTCTTCGCCGCTCAGAATGAGCAGAGTAGCAAAAAGGCACCCGAATCTTATATCTATCGGAGCCCATTTCGGCGGATACGGACGTTGGGACGAAGTGGAAGTTTATAAAGGGCTTGACAATATGTTTTTCGATACGTCCAGCACGCTTTTTAAACTCAGTGCGGAACAAGCGAAAAAAATAATAAAAACGTTGGGAATAGACAAATTTATGTTCGGCGTCGATTTCCCTATGTGGGAGCACGACAAAGAGTTAGAACGCTTTTACGGTTTGAGATTATCCGATTCCGACAGCGAGAAAATTCTTTATCAAAACGCCGTCCGTTTTTTGACGTCGATAGGCGTAAACGTTTGACAAAACGTATATATTAGTCTATTATCAAGTAGTGAAAACGATATCGACAATAAAGCAAATATTAAACGCCATTTTGCGGGTCCGCCCGTAACTTGGCGTATTTTTTTTTGGGAGGTCGTATGAAACCATTGTATGAAAATCCGCTTTGCACACGATATTCTTCAACGGAAATGCAGACGATTTTTTCGGATGACGTGAGATTCGGATTATGGAGAAGATTGTGGCTTGCTCTTGCAAAATCGGAAAAAGCGTTGGGACTCGATATTTCCGACGAACAGATTGCAGAGTTAGAATCGCATCTCGACGATATCAACTATGAAGACGCATTAAACAAAGAAAAAGAAATTCATCACGACGTAATGAGTCATATTTACGCTTTGGGTCTGTTGTGTCCGAAAGCTAAACCGATAATTCATCTTGGCGCAACGAGTTGTTTCGTTACCGATAACAGCGAACTTATTATGATGCACAGAGCGTTGAAACTCGTAAGAGCAAGACTCGTTAAAGTCATAAGCAATCTGTCTAAATTTGCAATCGAATATAAGGATATGCCGACGCTCGGGTTTACGCATCTTCAGGCGGCGCAGCTGACGACCGTGGGCAAGCGCGCAACGCTTTACGTTCAGGAACTGATGTTGGATTTGGAAAATATCGATTTTATTCTTGACGGATTCAAATTGCGCGGCATAAAGGGTACGACCGGAACGCAGGCAAGTTTCTTAGAATTGTTCAACGGTGACCACGAAAAAGTGAAAAAGCTCAACGAATTGGTTATAAAGGAAATGGGCTTTAATAAGAGCTTTTCGGTAAGCGGTCAGACGTATCCGAGAAAATACGACTTTATGATTTTATCGGCTTTGTCGGGAATTGCTCAGAGCGCGTCGAAGTTTGCAAACGATTTGAGAATTTTGCAAAGCAAAAAGGAGATGGAAGAACCTTTCGGCAAAAAGCAAGTCGGCTCGTCTGCTATGGCATACAAACGCAACCCTATGCTCAGCGAAAGAATATGCGCACTTTCCAGATACCTTGTCAGCCTTCCGCAAAATCCTGCAATGACGGCTTCGACTCAATGGTTCGAACGCACGCTCGACGACAGCGCAAACCGCAGAATAACAAACAGCGAAGCGTTTTTAACTGCCGATTCGATATTGCTTTTAATGGATAAAGTCACAACGGGAATGGTAGTTTATCCTAAGATTATAGAAAAGCACGTTGCGGAAGAATTGCCGTTTATGGCAACGGAAAACATACTTATGGATTGCGTTAAGGCCGGCGGAGACCGTCAGGCGTTACACGAAGCGATAAGAGAATGCAGTATGGAAGCCGCCGCACACGTCAAAGTCGAAGGAAAGGAAAACGACCTTATCGACAGATTGAAACAAAAGGACGCGTTTAAGCCGTATAAAGATTTAATCGACAAAGCTATGGACTCAAAACTTTATATAGGCAGAGCAAGTCAGCAAACGACGGAATATATAATGAGCGAGGTTTTGCCTGCTCTTAAAAAGGAGAAGAAATGAATACAGCGATAGTTGGAATCAACTGGGGAGACGAAGGAAAAGGCAGAATGGTTGACCTTCTGTCAAGCGATTACGACGTAGTTGTGCGTTATCAGGGCGGAAACAATGCAGGACATACCGTCATCAACGAAAAGGGCAAGTTTATTTTGAACTTATTGCCGTCGGGCATTCTCCGCGACGACGTAACGTGCGTTATGGGAAGCGGAATGGTTATCGACCTAAAACATCTTTCGGGAGAAGTCGAAAGACTTTCTGAAGGCGGAATAAACGTAACGCCTAGAAACCTTATTATATCCGACAGAGCGGTTATATGTATGCCGTACGACGTTATGCAGGATTGTCTCGAAGAGGACCGTTTGCAAGGCAAAAAGTTCGGTTCTACAAGAAGAGGCATAGGACCTATATATTCGGATAAATATATGAAAAAGACCATTCATATGGGCGACCTTTTATACAGCACCAGGCTCGAACAAAAAGTGAAGGACCTTGTAGAATGGAAAAATCTTTTGTTTAAAAGTTACGGCAAAGAAATCGACGCCGACGAAATGATAGACTACTTGAAACAATACGGCAAACAATTCGTGCCGTACGTAAGGGATACGAACAAATTTTTGCTTGACGCTCAGAAAGAAAAAAAGAATATAATGTTCGAAGCTCAGCTCGGAGCGTTGAAAGACATCGATTTCGGCATAACGCCTTATACGTCGTCGTCAAACGTAATTTCCGCATATGCCCCTATAGGCAGCGGTTGTCCGTCCCTTAAACTCGACGGAGTAATCGGCATAGTAAAAGCGTATTCGAGCGCGGTCGGCGAAGGTCCGTTTGTTTGCGAAATGTTCGGAGAAGAAGCGGAATTTTTAAGACAGGCGGGCGGTGAATACGGCGCCGCAACGGGCAGACCGAGAAGAGTAGGCGGTTTCGATTTTCCTGCTACAAGATACGGAATCGAAATGCAATCGGCAACTGAGATTGCGATAACAAAAATCGACGTATTGTCGAAGCTCGACAAAATTCCCGTTTGCGTAGCGTACGAATTCGAAGGCAAACGGTTGGATGATTTCCCTTATCCGGAATTGCTCGACGATTGCAAGCCTATTATCGAGTATCTCGACGGCTGGGGCGAAGACATATCGAATTGCAAATCGTTTGAAGAGCTTCCTAAAAACGCAAAGGAATATCTTAAGTTCTTGCAAAAGGGATTAAACGCACCTATAACGCTTGTTTCGGTCGGCGCGGACAGAGAACAATATTTCTACGTAAAAAAGGGCGAACTTAACTGAATGTTATTGCATAAGACGTAATATCTTTAAACGGTATAAAAATTAAAAGAGTATATTGTTATATACTCTTTTTTATTGTTTCATTTTTAATATTTTAGTTGCTTTTTAAAACCGAGCCTTTTTTCATATAGAACGGCTTTTACGTATAGAAAGTAAAAGCTCTATGCAAAATCAATTAACTAACGCAAAATCTATAATTACAAAATATTTAATGATTGCACTTAAATAATTGCACTAAAATAATTGCACTAAAATAATTGTACTGAATTTAATAATTGCACTAACTCAATAATTACGTTAAATCAATAACTAACTAAATTTAATAACCACGTTAAATTTAATTATCGATTTAAATTATGAGTTAGCGGAAAAGGCGTTGCTAAAATTATTCCCATTTTGCTTCGAGAGAAACGTCTTTACCGATTTCGAAAGTATATACAAGGTCGGACGAAACTTTTACGCCGTCAGAGTACCAACCGTCGAAAACCGATTCTTCTTTTGCTATCGCCGTTACCGTGACTTGCGAGCCGGAGTCGAAAGCGGTTTTCGGTTTAAGGTCGTCGGGTTTTTGTTGAGTAATCGAAAAAGTTCTGTCCTTTGAAGTATTGGTAAAAGTCGGAACGATTTCTAACTGATATACTTCGCCGCTTTCAAGGTTGTCGAACGTCAGCGACTGATCCGTCGTTTTTATTTCTATTGTTTTATTTGAAATAAGCGTGGTGCCGTCGGCCTTTCTCAAAACGTAGTTGAGCTGATAAATTGCCGAGCCTTTAAAACTGAACGTTGCAAAGTCCGTCATTGCAGTCGAAAAATAGATATTATATTTGTTTTGTTGATTTTTGTAAAAAGTGAAAGTATTTAACATTCCGACGTTTAAATGATAATTGCCGCTTGCCGAAAACCATTTTGCATATAAAGTAGAGTCCGATAAGACGTAATTTCTGTCCCAAAGCGCGGTAAGTTCCGCATCGGTATAATAGCCGACCAAAAGAACGTCCTTGTCGGCGATTTTACCCGTGGCGTAATTATATTGCGGCGGATTTGAAAGACTCACCGTTTCGCTTGAGATTGCAGAAGTTACGGCGTCTCCGTAATTATAATTTACCGTGCATACGTTGCCCGTAACGACCGACCCTTTTGACGTATCGGTTGAGAGAGAAACGGAATATTTAACGATTTCCCATTTTGCGGTAAGCGTAATTTCGCTGTCGGTCAAAATCCAGGTTTCTACAATTCCGTCGCTTGCGGTAATCTGAGTGCCGTCGCTTGCGAAATATCCGAGAAAAACGTATTCGCTTTTCGTAGGTACGGAGAAAACCGTTTTATCGCCGAAAGTCGCGTCGGTTGCAAGTTCGGTTTTATCGCCGTCAAACTTTCCGCCGTTCGCATCGAGTTTTACGGAGGTAGTTTTTCCGCTGAAAACCGCTTCGAGCGTTATATCCGTATGAGGCATGGAAAGGTTGTAAGGATTGTCTTTTATCAAAGCGTCGCCGTACGAAAATCCGATAAATTCATATCCGTTTTCCGGCACGGCTTTGATTTCAACCGTTTGGCGATATTTATATTTCGTTGCCGTCGGCATAACCACGGTTCCTTTAGTTTCGTCCCACGTCACGGACAAAGAATATTCGTTTTCGTCGTACGTCGCATAAAGAGAAAGATTGCTTTTTACGTTATTTATAATTCTGTCGGTTATGATTTCTTCTCCGCATTTCCAACCTGAAAAGGTATATCCGTCTTTTACGGGATTGGACGGCGCGACGACGCTTCCGCCGCTCGTTACGGTTTTTTCGCTTATAAGGATACCACCGTCGTAAAATTTAACGGTAAAAGTATCGGAGTCGTTGCAAGCGCATAAAACTGCGGCGACCAAAGATAACGTTATTATTATCAATAAAAGTTTATTTAAAGTAAGTTTCTTTTTCACAAATTTATGATATATGTATTTGTCGAAGTTGTCAACCTGACTTTTAAAAAGCAATCTGACAAAATTTAGACATACGGTTAAATTCGATTGCTATTCTTTGTAAATTGTGGTATTATTCGATAAACAAAGTCCGGAGATGAAATATGAAAGGATTGTTTACTTTAAGTACGGTAAGTCCCGAAAAAATCATTGAAATTATTGACCTTGCTTTACGTTTCAAAAGAGGAGAAACAAAAGTTTCTTATCCGGGAAAGAGCATGGCGACTTTGTTTTTTGAAAATTCAACGAGAACGCAATACAGCTTTCAGATGGCTATGATAAAACTCGGCATTACGCCTGTTCCTTTCAGCAGCGTCGGTTCTTCGCTTGCAAAAGGGGAGAGTCTTTACGACACGGTAAAGACGTTTGAAGCATTGGGCGTCGACGGCGTTGTCATTCGTCATAGTAAAGACGGTTATTACAGGGATTTGGATTCTGTCCGAATCCCTATTTTTAACGGCGGCGACGGCAAGAGCGATCACCCGACTCAGACTTTGCTTGACCTTATGACTATATATGAAGAATTCGGGCATTTCGACGGACTTGACGTTTGTCTCGTCGGCGATATAAAGCATAGCAGAGTGGCGCACGGAAACGCCGAAGTTATGAAGAGACTTAAAATGAACGTACATATTGCAGGTCCTGCCGAAATGTTGGACGATACGGCAAAAGTTTTAACTCTTGACGAAGCCGTCGAAAAATGCGACGTAATCAATTTGCTCAGAGTACAGTTCGAACGTCACAGCGAAAAACTTGATATGGACGAAGCGGAATATCTCAAAAATTACGGAATGACTCTTGAAAGAGTTGAAAAAATGAAAGACAAAGCAATTATTATTCATCCGGCGCCTATCAATCGCGGAATTGAAATTCAAAGCGAAGTAGCCGAGTGTGAAAAAAGCAGAATATTTAAACAGATGACGAACGGCGTATTCGTCAGAATGGCCGTTATATCAATGGTATTGGAGGACAAGTTATGATTTTTAAAAACGTACTTGTCCTTTTTGATGGCGAAAAAAAGTTGGTTGACGTTGAAATCGAAAAGGACACGATAGTCAGAATCGATACGGATTTAAAAGGAGAATGTTTTGACCTTAAAGGCGGTTTTCTGACGAGCGGAGCGATAGACGCGCACGCCCATTTCAGAGACCCCGGTTTTACTGCCAAAGGAACTGTTGCTACGGAATCTTTAAGCGCCGTAAAAGGAGGAGTGTTTACCGCTTTTTCGATGCCGAATCTTAATCCCGTACCCGATAGCGTAAAGAATCTTAAAGTGCAGAAGGAAATCATAAAAAGGGATAGTCGTATAAAAATTTTCCCTTATGCGTCTTTGACCGTCGGAGAAAAGGGAGAAACATTAAGCGACATCGAGAGCCTTCAGAACGAAGTAATTGCCTTTTCCGACGACGGAAAGTGCGTAAACGATTTATCGGTTTTAAAAGAAGGAATGGAAAGAGTTGAAAAAACGGGAAAGATTATTGCTTCTCATGCCGAAGCGGCAGGATATTCTGATACGCCGCTTGCGGAAATAAAGGCGGTCGAACGGGAGTTGATTCTTGTCAAAGATACGAAAGTAAAGTATCATTTCTGCCATCTTTCGACGGCGGAAAGTCTTGAACTTGTGCGACAGGCAAAGGCGGACGGAATTGACGTAACGTGCGAAGTTACGCCTCACCACTTATCGCTTGCGGCAACGGGAACGACGGACGCAAATTTTAAAATGAATCCGCCGCTCAGAAGCAAAAAGGATATGCTTGCAACGGTCGCGGCAATAGTCAACGGCGTTGCGGATTTTGCAGCAACAGACCACGCGCCGCATACGAGAGAAGAAAAGGCTTTGAGTTGGGAAAAAGCGCCTTACGGAATAATAGGATTTGAAACGCTATATCCCGTGCTTATCACAACGCTTTATAAAACGGGACTTATGGGCTTAGACGATATAGAAAGGATAACGTCAAAAGCCGTAGCCGCCAGATTCGGAATCGAATACGGCAAAATAGCGGTCGGAAAAAAGGCTACTTTTTGCGTGCTGAATTTAAACGAAAAGAGAAAGTATACCGAAAAAGAAATACTTTCAAAGAGCGTAAACTCGCCTTATATAGGAATGGAAATGTACGGTTTCAATATGCTTAGCGTGATAAACGGTAGAATCGAATATATCGAGCAGGAGGAATTATGCCAAACAAAATTTTGATTCTTGAAAACGGAAAGACGTTTTCGGGAGACGGTTTCGGTGCGGACGGAACGAAAATCGCCGAAATAGTTTTTAATACTTCTATGGTCGGATATCAGGAAATATTGTCCGACCCGTCGTATTGCGGACAGTTTGTTACTATGAGTTATCCGCTTATAGGCAATTATGGATTGACGGACGAAGACTACGAATCGAAAGGCATTTATATGTCGGGATTTATAGTCCGCGAATATAACGATATGCCGTCAAATTTCCGTTATACCATGACGTTGCAGGAGATGATGCAGACAAACGGAGTGGTAGGAATAAGCGGCGTAGATACGAGAGAACTTGTGAGAATTATCCGCGACGAAGGAAGCCAGAGAGCTATGATAACGGATATAGACGCAAACGTCGACGAGTGCATAAAGATTTTGAAAGCGACGCCGTACGAAACCGAGCAGGTAAAAACGGTATCCACAAAAAGGATATGGCATTGCAGAACGCAGAATCCGAAGTTTACCGTCGTTGCCGTCGACTGCGGCATAAAGTATAACATCATAAGGAAATTTAACGAATGCGGAATAAACGTAATCGTCGTTCCTTACAACACGTCTGCCGAAGAAATACTTAGATTAAATCCGGACGGACTGTTTTTGTCAAACGGACCGGGCGACCCTGAAAACGTGCCGGAAGTTATAGAACTTGTAAGGGAAATAAAAGGAAAAATGCCTATCATGGGAATATGTCTTGGGCACCAGATAATCGGACTCAGTTATGGCGCAAAGACGTATAAAATGAAATTCGGACACAGAGGGGCAAACCACCCGGTAAAGAATTTGCTCAGCGGAAAAGTCGAAATAACGGCGCAGAATCACAGCTATGCCATAAAAGCCGACAGCTTAAAAGGAACGGGACTTATGGTTACGCACGTAAATCTTATCGACGGCGAAGTCGAAGGAATGATTGACGAAGAAAACAAGGTTATATCCATTCAATATCACCCTGAGAGCGCGGCAGGTCCTGAAGACAGCGGTTACATCTTCAGAATGTTCCTTAAAAATCTCGAAGCGAAAGCAGGAGGAAAGTTAAATGCCGAAAAGAACAGATATTAAAAAGATTTTGGTCATAGGCAGCGGTCCGATAGT
>JBJETY010000003.1:0-2973 GCA_051883555.1 Christensenellales bacterium
TGCTGCCTCCCGTAGGAGTCTGGGCCGTGTCTCAGTCCCAATGTGGCCGATCACTCTCTCAAGTCGGCTACCCATCGTTGCCTTGGTAGGCTGTTATCTTACCAACTAGCTAATGGGATATGAGCCCATCCCTAACCGCTAAATCACTTTTACCACTTCGTCATGCGACAGCGTGGTCACATGAGGTATTAGCACCTATTTCTAAGTGTTATCCCTCTGTTAGGGGCAGGTTGCTCATACATTACTCACCCGTCCGCCACTAACTTTCGACCCGAAGGTCTAAGTCCGTTCGACTTGCATGTCTTAAGCATACCGCCAGCGTTCGTCCTGAGCCAGGATCAAACTCTTAAGTTCAATCTTGACTATGCGTTCAAAGGTTTTAGACGCATTGAATTTGATTTAATTCACATTCTTTCGCTTTTCGTATTATGTTCAATTTTCAAAGTTCGTTGCTGTCGTTTCCCGACAGCTTTCATATAATATCACATCGTATTTTTTGTGTCAACGATTTTTAACAACTTTTTAAAAAAAATTTAAATTATTTTAATTTTTTTATAAAGTTCATCAAAACCGCCAAAAACACTCAAAATTGTTGTGAATTATAAGCAGATTTGTTAATTTTTGCTCGGAAACAACTTTTTACGTTCATTTCCTTACAAAAGCAAGTGTTTGATTTTTAACCGTTTTGCAATTTGTCTCAAACACAGTGCTCTACTATTAAAATACATTTCATCGCATTTGTCAACAAAATTTTACATATTTTTTAAAAAATTTTTAAAAGGTAAAAATTGTATTTTTTCGGCGTTTTTACGACTTATTTGCCTATTACGCCGCCGCCGAGACAATATTTATCCTTATATAAAACGGCATACTGTCCTTCGGCTATGGCTCGTTGCGGTTCGTCGAATTTCACCGTTAAACTTTCTATTTTGTCGCCCGCCCTGTTTATTGACGCCGTAGCTTTTTGCAAAGGTTGTCTGTGACGTATTCTCACCATACATTCAAACTCGTCCCGCTCCGGTATTTCCGTTATAAAGTTGAAGCCTTCCGTTTGCAATTCGCTACGGAACAATACGTCGGCCTCGCCTTGCGAAACGATAAGTCTGTTGTTTAAAACGTCCTTTTCCAAAACGAACCACGCATTACCGTTGCCGTCGGCGTTGCCGCCTATTCCCAGCCCTTTACGTTGCCCGACCGTATAATAAAACACGCCCCTATGTCTGCCGACAACCTTTCCGTCTTTTGTTACTATGTCGCCGTCTTTAAAAGGTATATATTTAGAAAGAAATTCACGGAATCTCTTTTCGCCGATAAAGCAGATGCCCGTGCTGTCCTTTTTCTCAGCGACTGAAAGACCGTAACGCTTTGCGACTTCCCTGACTTCCGACTTATACATATTTCCGATAGGAAAAATTACGTTAGATAATTGTTGCTCGGTCACCTGGTTCAAAAAATACGTCTGGTCTTTGTTTTCGTCTTTAGCTCTGACAAGATAATTGAGGCCGTTTTTATATTCATGATTGCAATAATGTCCCGTAGCGATATAATCCGCCCCCAACTCCATTGCAAACTTCTTAAACGAATCGAACTTAATCTCTCTGTTGCAAAGTACGTCGGGATTAGGCGTCCGTCCCTTTCTGTATTCGTCCACGAAATGGCGAAAAACTCTTTCCATATACTGCTCGGAGAAATCGACGGAATAATACGGTATATCGATTTTTCCGCAAACAGAACGCACGTCGAGAAAATCTTCTTCCCCGGTGCAGCAACCGTTTTCGTCCGTTTCCTTCCAATTGGACATATACAGACCTATAACGTCGTATCCTTGTTCTTTCAGAAGCAGAGCGGACACAGCCGAATCGACTCCGCCCGATATGCCTACTACAACTTTCTTTTTCATAAATATATAATATCATTATAAAAAATAAATATCAAATAAATATAATATCTAAAATAAGCGACTAAGCGACAGGTTTTTTGCGCGCTCAATTTATCCGACTTAAATCGCGTATGCAATCAATTATATATCTCGATTATCACAAAACGGAATACAGACTTAAAAATAAAATGCACATTGTCGTGCAAAAGCAATATGAACATAAAGACTTTTTATTTATTATCTTTCGTTTCATAAAAAAAGCGGCAACCCGTTGCCGCTTTTACGTTTATGCAATAATATTTTTCTTTATTAAATATCCTATATCCGACTGTTCAATAAACGTTATCTATAATGAATTTCTTATGATAATCCAACCCGAAGATTGGCGCTTACTACTTTCCATACCATTGTCGGAATCAATTTATCCGCTCATCGAACAAAACGCATCACGCTTAAAAACTTACGTTTTAATACAAAATCAATCGTATAATTCATTCGGATATCTGTCTCCGCCGTCGGCTAAAACGGCAACTATATCGCCGTCGACCTTTTCGGCAAGCAATTCGGCGCCCGCAAGTACGGCTCCCGAAGATATTCCGACCTTTTCTTTTTTATGTCTGTAAAACCATTTTATATATTCAAAAGCGTCGTCGTCCGAAACGGGAATCAGATTATCGAGTTTCGTCTTATCAAGAAGGTCGGGAAGAAAATTTGCCCCTATCCCCTGTATTTTATGCGGCCCCACTTTTCCTTTGCTTATAAGCGGACTGCTGAGCGGTTCAACGCCGCAGACTTTACAATCTATTCCCTTTTCCAATATGTATTTTTTTATTCCCATGACAGTTCCCGCACTACCGATTCCGGCAATAATCCATTTGGTATTCGGATGCTGTTTAAAAATTTCAGGTGCAGTCGTATAATAATGCGCCAAAGCGTTTCCCGTATTCGAGAATTGATTTACGAAATAAAAACCCTGACTCTCGATTTCTTTTGCTTTATTGACCGAACCTGCCATTCCCTCTGAAGAAGGAGTCAAAATTAGCTCGGCGCCGTAGCGTGCAATCATTTGGCGACGTTCCAGGCTCATATTGTCC
>JBJETY010000004.1:0-2885 GCA_051883555.1 Christensenellales bacterium
CAGATAAAATAAAAGACGCCAAACGACGTCTTTTATTTAAATTAAATTTATTAGGTTTTCAATCAGTTCGGTTCAATTAGTTTTAAAATATCGCATAGCGAAAATTCCTAAACCGAAGCAATTTAAAATTGTCTTAGCAATTTAAAATTGTCTTAAATTAAATAAATTTAAGCTCCTTTAAAATGCTGTTTGCTTTGTCCAAGTCGGCTGCTTTAACAAGAATCGTTGCTTTTGAAGACTTGTTTTTAGCATAAGAATAAAGATATTCAATATCGATATCCGAACTTGCAAGACCTTCGAGGACTTTCGTAAGTCCGCCAGGAACGTCGTCGACTTCTATACCGATAAGTTCGTTTTCCTTTACGACAAAGCCTGCGTCCTTCAAAGCTTTGATAGCTTTCTCGTTATCGGAAGTAATCATTCTGACGATTCCGAAATCGCTTGTGTCTGCAATATTCAAAGAAACCAAATCGATTTTCGCGTCGCTAAGCGCCTTGCTAAGAGACAACAACCTTCCTGCACGGTTTTCCAAAAAAACTGCTATTTGATTTACCAACATATCAATTCCTCCTATATCTTTCTTCTATCAACAATTCTTGCCGTCTTACCTTCGCTCAGCGGCAATGAATTAGGCGATACTAAAGTTATTTTAGCCGCAATTCCGAGCATAGATTGCATATCATGTTCAACTCTGCGTTTAACGTTTTCAATAGATTTAACTTCATCAGTGACGTTATTTTCTGAAATTTCAACCTGAATTTCCATAGTATCGAGAAAACCTGTTCTGTCAACGAAAATTTTATAATGCGAACCTATAACTTCCGGGATATTCATAAGCACCGTTTCAATTTGCGACGGGAATACGTTTACGCCACGAATAATAAGCATATCGTCGCTTCTTCCGCAAACTCTTTTCATCTTTACCAAAGTACGTCCGCAATGAGAACAAACCGAATGGTCGAGTGCCGAAATATCTCTCGTACGATAGCGTAAAAGCGGAATACCCTGCTTTCTGAGCGTTGTGAAAACAAGTTCGCCGTCTTGCATATCGCCAAGAGGTTCCAAGTTGTCAACGTCGATGATTTCAGGATAGAAGAAGTCTTCCATAACGTGCAAACCGAAATCGTCGCCGCAACATATTGAAACGCCCGGACCAGAAATTTCAGATAAACCGTAAATGTCAAACGCCTTGATATTTAGAAGTTTTTCAATTTTGTTTTTCATTTCAAGCGACCACGGTTCGGCTCCGAAAATACCTCTTTTAAGATGAAGCTCACTTACAGGAATATTTTGCTTTTCAAGCTCTTCTGCAATAAACATAGCGTAAGAAGGCGTACAACAAATCGTCGAGGCTTCGAAATCTTTAAGAAGCATAATCTGTCTCATCGTATTGCCTGTCGAAACGGGAACAGTCATAGCTCCGAGTTTTTCGGCACCGTAATGAATGCCCAAACCGCCGGTAAAGAGACCGTATCCGTATGAGATATGAACAACGTCCTCTGCCGTACAACCGGCCATTGCAAGAGCTCTTGCGGTACACTCTGCCCAATCGTCGATATCACGCTGTGTATAGCCTACGACAGTCAATTTTCCGGTGGTTCCGCTAGACGCGTGCACTCTGATAATATCCTTTTTCGGCACGGCAAAAGTACCGAAAGGATAGTTATCTCTTAAATCTTGTTTCGTCGTATAAGGCAACTTAGAAATATCGTTTATAGATTTAATATCGGACGGTTTAAGTTTAATATCGTCCATCTTTTTTCTGTAGTATTTTACGTTTTCGTATACTCTTTTGACCACATCTACAAGTCTTTCCGATTGAAGATTCTCCATTTCAGAGCGACTCATCGTTTCAATTCTTTCGTTAAACATATTTTACTCCGTATAGCCGTATTCAAAGGCTTTTAAATTCATATCTAAAAATTTTGCCGGCACCGTCGTTTTAAGCGCTTCTATCATAACGTCTTTATCGAGTCCGAGACATTGCGTCAAGGCACCGAGCATAACGACGTTGACCGCTTTTGACGAACCCGCTTTTTCCGCAAGATTCAATGCGTCTTTTTCGACAACCTTTATACCGCTTTTTTTGATTTCTTCTATACAATCCGAAGGATATTCCTTTGCTCCCGTGATTACAGGCATAGGAAGGATTTCCTGAACGTTTGTAACGACAATTCCATCCTTCTTTAAAAAGTCAAGATATCTTGCAGCCTCAAGCTTTTCAAACGATAAAATTATATCCGCATCGCCTTTTGCAACAATCGGTGAATTGACCTTGTCTGCCATTTTAACGTGGGTAACAACGCTTCCGCCACGCTGCGACATGCCGTGCACTTCACTCAATTTTACGTCGAGACCTTTTAAAAACGCAAACTTTCCCAAAATTCTGGAAGCTAACAGCGTGCCTTGTCCGCCGACGCCTACAATTAAAATATCCGTTTTCATTATTTGCCTCCTTTTATTGCATTAAACTTGCAAAGTCCTACGCAAAGTCCGCAACCTACGCACAAAGAAGAATTAATTCTTGCACTGCCGTCTTTTTGTTTTTCTATTGCAGGACAGCCTATCTTAAGGCAGGCACCGCACTTCTTGCATCCTTCGATATTCAAAGCAGGCGGATAATTTTTACTTAACAAAGCACAAGGTCTCTTTGCTATTACAACGGATACGCCTTCTTCCTCTACTGCGTTTTTAACCGCTTTCTCAACGGCTTGCATATCGTAAGCGTCAACAACCGTTACGCTTTTAGAACCTACGACTTTGCAAAGCTCAACAAGATTAAGAATAGGCGACTCTTTGCCTTTTAAAGTAAGTCCCGTCGCAGGGTGATTCTGATGCCCCGTCATTCCCGTTGTAGAATTATCAAGAATAATCAACGTCAAGTT
>JBJETY010000005.1:0-16108 GCA_051883555.1 Christensenellales bacterium
ATAACGGCCTGCATAATCGGCATAGCGACTACAATTATCTTTTCAGCCTTGTATTGCAATTGCTGACAAGAGGACGAAACCTTTTTGAATTTTTCCGTTTCATAGTCTTCCCTTACAAAAGATTTCACCACTCGCATACCGGTTATATTTTCCTGAGTCGTGATATTCAATTCGTCGTACTTTTTGAGCATCTTGAAAAATCTCGGAAAGCCTAACGAGCCGAGAACGATGAGCGTTACCAACAATACAGGAATTGCTCCAAGGAAGATTAACGACAATTCGGCGTCTATGCTGATGGACATGCAGATTGCAAGCACAAACATCACGGGCGCTCTGAAGCACATTCTTATAATCATCATAAACGTTGACTGTATGTTTGTGACGTCGGTCGTAAGACGAGTTATAAGACTTGCCGTCGTAAATTTATCCATATTAAGGAAGGAAAATTCCTGGATTTTGGCAAATTGTTTTTCGCGCAGATTTTTACCGAATCCGGTTGAAGCTACTGCGGCAAAACGGCCTGACAACGCTCCGAAGCAAAGGGATAACAGCGCCATAGCAACCATCATTCCGCCAACGGCAAATATAAATTGAATTCTGTCATATAACGTAAACAAAACGATTTCTTTTGCCCCGAAAGTCAAAGAAAGAGTATATTCCGTTAGCCCGTCGGCCATACCTACGTCCATAATCTGAGCCATAAGAAGTGGAATAAAAATTTCAAAGATAACTTCAAGAACTATAAAAATCGGTGATAAAATAGTTTGCCGTTTATATTCTCCTACGCAACTAAGCAACTTTTTTATTGTATGCGTTTTAACTTTTTTTTCTTTTTGCATTTTTCACCTTTTTAACAATATTTTATATAACAAATATTATTTTTTAAGTCAAGCGAATAGATAGATTTGGGCGGGTATATTGTATGCAACTCTTTTTGAAAAATTTTTATAACATTTTTATGCCGAGTTCTACAAAAAGGCGTCAAAATTTTAATTTGCTTAAACAATAAATTAATTATGATTTAAATAGTAATATTATGTTACTCTCGTACATTAAAATAAACTTAAATCAATCGCAATATTTATGCGGCAAACAAACGATTTTAAATTTATTTATACCGTCAACGTAATCTTTTCAAAATTACCTGTTTTTTAGCGCGTTTAAATCAGTTTAAATCTTTAAACCGTTTTTGCATTTTATTTCATAATTTTAACCCGTTACCACAATTTAAGCACTTAAAAAAATTTATTTGCGCCTCAATTAAAAATTTAACTTAACATACTTTATGCCAAAATTTTCCTTAATTATTCGATAAAAACATAACGAATATCTTGTGAAATTTATTGACAAAATTTTAATTTTGTGTTAAGGTACTATAAGAAACTTAATTGTTTCTTAAATAGCTAATTTCCCTTCCATTTCTTTAAGAAAAACGGCTAACTTCGGTTAGCCGTTTTTCTGTTTACATATTCGCTTTCCGTTTATATAATCCATTATAATATAATTCATTAAAATTATAAATATACTAGCCATACTAGTCCGTCAGCCTTAATTTTCTCGGCGTTTTTAAAACGTATAATTAATTTGCTTCGCAAATTTTTATTCCGGTAATCTAGTCTTTTTAAAACTGAATCTAAAAATAATAATTTTAGTTTTTCAATTTCAGCATTTAAGTATCATAATTTATAGATTTTCATTTTTAGCTTTATAAATATCTATTTTAAGTTTTCAATTTTTACTTTATAAATATCTATTTTTAGAATTTTAATTAATGCTTTTAAAATATCTTATTTTAATACTTCCAATTTTTTGCAAAATTATTTTTTAAAAGAATAAGATATTTTTCACTTCCCTTTACCGATTGTTTGACTTTTTAAATATATTTATTTATATTTTCATTATGAGATTAATAATTAATAAAAAAGAATATACGTTTGAAAATATAAATGAAGCTATAGAAAAAGTTGCGTTCGAACATTATCCGCTTACTTTAATCTGTGGAAACGAAAAATTTGTATTCGACTCATTTGATAAAGTTAAAGATTACCTCGAAAAAACGCAAAATTGTTAAGCGCGCTTTTATTATTTGCCTTCCGACTTTACAACGATTTAGACTAACCGTATAAAAAGTTCAAACAAACCGTTTGAAAAATTTAAACTAATCGAATAAAAAAATTAAACTAACCGAATAAAAACGACAAAAATAAAAACCTGTTAAACAGGTTTTTATTTTCATTTTAATTTAGATTGGTAACAAACGTAAAATTTTGCCGCTTACAATGACCATAATCAAGTCAACAAGCCACAAAATGAAACCAACACCGATAAGACGAATGATTCCTGCAAGAATCTTGCCTTCCTTAAATCTGGTAATCATACCCAATAACCAAGCAGTTACAGGGATAATTGCTAAAATAATGCTAACTATTCTTGGTAAACCAAAATAATCTTTTGAACCTTTTGCCATTTTTTATACCTCCATATCGTCATTATACAACACCGGGTAGAATAAGTAAATAGCAAATTTTAATTTTTTTAATATTAAATTAATACGATTCAATAGTTATTTTTTATCGTTACGTTCAGATACACCAAACTTAGCCGTTTCAAACAAAAAACAATTTCCGCTTTATAAAATATGTACTTAAAGAAAACGACTAAGCATTATTGACGTTTCAAGAATAAAAGCCTTTGAGCATATTTTAAAGCGTTTGAATATATTTCAAATACTTTTCTTCAGAATATAAATCTAAAGGCAACGGTCCGCGAAGTTCGACTTCGCAAATCCAATTCTTTTTGACGTCCTGATTTAAAAGTTCAGGTTTGCCGTCAAGTTCAAGATTGACTTTCGTTATAATTGCGTCGGCAGGAGCTATAACCTCCATTATTCCCCCCGAAGTCTCTATTTCGGCAAACGGAGCGCCCTTTTCTATTGTTTCCCCGGAATAAGGCAAAGTAATGCTTCTGATTCTTCCGGCTTTCTGTTGTGCATAATCGGATATACCCAACTGCAACGTTTTGCCGCCCCCTATGCACATATAGCTGTGGCTTTTTGAATAAACGTATCTCATTGCAAATCCTCACTTACTTTATTTATATTATTTATTATGTTTATCTTTTACATATTACCATTAAAAGCAAAATAAATCTATCGATTTTAAAGCTGATTTTGTTTAAATATGTCAATATCGTACGAGATATTACAATTAAAAACATAAACGGCAATATTAGTCGTCAAATTTTCCCCAACTGTCTCCCCACTCGGCATCGACGATAAGAGGAACTTTCAGTTTTACGACGTTTTCCATAACGTCTTTAACAATTTTCAAAACTTCTTCGAACTCGTCCTTAGCAACTTCAAAAATCAACTCATCGTGAATTTGAATAAGCATTTTTGATTTTTTATCTTCCAACGCTTTTTCGATTTTTATCATGGCAAGTTTTACGATATCCGCGGCACTGCCTTGAAGCGGCGTGTTCATTGCAAATCTTTCATTCTGACTGCGTTCTAAATATTTCGGAGAATTTATGCCGCTTATATTTCTGCGACGACCGAGATACGTTACCGCAAATCCGTTTTTTCTGGCAAAATCAACACTTTCGGAAAGATACTCCTTCACTTTAGGATAAGTGTTATAATAATTTTCGATATAATCTTTCGCTCTCTTAACGCTGATTCCTACGTCTCTTGCAAGCCCGAAATCGCTTATGCCGTAGACGATGCCGAAATTTACGGCTTTTGCCGCTTTTCGTTGTTCCGAGGTAACTTTATCTATCGGCACTCCGAAAATTTGCGACGCTGTTTCGGAATGGATATCCGCTCCGTTTTCATAAGCGGATATAAGTTTTTCTTCGCCTGAAAAATGAGCAAGCAGTCTTAATTCAATCTGCGAATAGTCACAGGACAACAACACAAACCCCGGCTTTGCAATAAACGCACTTTTTATCCTCTTTGAATCTTCTCCGCGTACGGGAATATTCTGCAAATTAGGATTAGTCGACGATAGTCTTCCCGTCGTCGTAACGGTCTGATTGAATTCGGTATGCACCCTACCGTTCTTTACGGCTGTTTTCATACCCGTTACGTAAGTAGACAGCAATTTTGCAATCCGTCTGTATTGCAAAATTAAAGCGACAACCGGATGATAGCCGACAAGCTCGATTAGCGTTTCTTCATCAACCGAATAGCTTCCCGATTTATTCTTTTTACCGTGCGGCAAGTTGAGTTGTTCGAATAAAAGCGCGGCAGTCTGTTTAGGACTTGCGACGTTTACTCCGCTTCCGGTAATTTCTTCTATTTCTTTCGATATTAAATTCAACGCTTTAGAATAATCCGCTTCAAGAGAATCGAGAACGTCGGTATCTACTCCTATACCGCGTTTTTGCATATCGGATAAAACCTTCGCCAATTTGAACTCAGCTTCAAGCACTTCCGTTTCTTTATTATCGGCGGCGATTTTTAAATGTCTTGCATATATCTCGAACAAAGCGGCGCTTCCGGCGCTTAAATTTTCTCTTTCAAACACCTGCTGAACGTTTTTTATAGGTTCCGAGCCGTAAACTATATGACTGCTTATCATGACGTCGAAATAATCGTCGAATTGAAAACCGTCGACGAAATATTTTTTTGCATCAAACAAAATAATTCGTGCATTTGTCGAAAAGACAGCGTTTAAAGCTTCAACCAAGTCTGCGCCGTCGGAAAACAGTTCTTTCTTTATTTCAATGCGATATTCCGTGTCTCCGTCGATTGAAACAGACAAAAAGTCGCCTTCGTAAAAAGAAAACTCTTTGGCGCCTGATATTATTCTTTTAAATTCTTCAAAATCGACGTTTACTATTTTTATTTCCTTTTTTGTCGTTTCAAAATTCAATTTTTTTAAAATTGTCGTCATCTGAAGTTCGGTCAGATATTCGGCAAGTTCAGGCGAATAATTATCGTTTATTTTCAAGTCGTCAAGCGAAACGTCGACGGGAACGTCCGTATCGATTGTAGCAAGCTTTTTAGACATGTATGCGTCCGCTTTTCCGTCACGAATTTTTTCTCCGATTTTACCGCTAATGCCGTCGGCATTTTCAAATACACCGTCAAGCGAATTGAATTTTTTAAGCAAATCAAGAGCAGTTTTTTCGCCCACTCCCTTAATGCCGGGTATGTTATCGGAGGTATCGCCTCGTAAAGCTTTATAATCTATAAATTGCTCGGTAGATTCAAAACCCAAATCGTTAAGATATTTTAAATCCACTCTTTCAACGCTGGATATGCCGACCTTAGTCCACATAATAGTAGTCGAATCGCTTACAAGCTGAAAACTGTCGCGGTCGCCCGTCACGATAACCGTAGGAACGTCGAATTTTTTGGAAAGCGTACCGACGATATCGTCGGCTTCATAGCCCTGCAATTCCACGGTAGCGATGTTAAGCATTTTCAATATCTTTTTTATCGGTTCGAACTGCATTGCAAGTTCAGGGTCCGTAGGCTTTCTGGTCGCTTTGTATTCCGGGTAAATATCGTTACGAAAAGTCTTTTTGGAAACGTCGAAAACCGCAGCGACGTGCGTAGGTTTTTCCTGTTCTAAAAGTTTAAATAAAATGTTTAAAAAACCGTAAATTGCACCGGTAAACTGCCCCTTACCGTTACTAAGTCCCGGCAAAGCGTGATAAGCACGGTGCATTAAACTGTTAGAATCGAGCAATATTAACTTATTATCCATTGTTCTCACCATCGTTAATATTTTTTTCGGCAATATATTTCGCAACGATTTTAGCCAATTTCCGAAGATTATTGTTTTTTATCTGTTTAAACATATCGTCATACGATAACGTCTCTGTTTCTTTGCGAATCTTTATTCTGATCTTTTCAAGCAGCTCTTCAATCGTTAACACGCAAAATCTATCTATTTTCAACGAAGCGGCAACAAGCTCGATAATTGCAAGCAAACAATCCGAATCGGAAAGGTCTCCCGATAAATCTCGTCTTATGTATTCTTTGAGCAACTTAAGATTTATCGAACGCACCTTTGAAGTTTTGCCGATTATATCCAACATCTCTTCATACGGAAGCTCTAAAAAGTAATCTTCAAATTTATTATTGTCAAAAGGTTTAATATAATACTTTTTCCCGAGATACCCGTTTACGAATCGCAAACCGTCGTAATAACCTATTTTTATACAGCGGTTTATATTCGGCTTAACGAATGCAATCATATTGCCCAACTGCTCTGACGGTATAATGTATCTTACGTCCACGTCGTAATTTATTTTTTCCTTCAACGGCTTTGAATTGGTCCTTACGGCGACAACGTTTTTATAACCCTTCGATGCGATAAGATTTATAGGCAAATTATCGATAACGCCGCCATCGATATATTTATTGCCGCCGAATTCATAGAAGCCGTAAAGCGGATAAGTTGCGCTGGCGATAAAATAATCGACGATATGTTCTTTTTCCATATCTTCGACGAAAAGCTCGACGGCTTTTCTTTTATTTACGCAATAGCTCACGCAACCTACTTTAATTTCCGAATTCAACAACCTATCCGGGGAAATACGCTCTTTCACGTACGTTTCCATAAGGTTGCCGCTTGTCTGTATAAATTTTAAAGGATGACGAATAAGTTTAATCGTTTCAAGCACGTTATCTTTTGTAATGCCGTTGTTCACAAAACTGTCGGCTAAATCGTCGTCAATGTCGAATATATTAGAAATTCTGACAGTATGCCAGAATTCCTTTAAAACGTCAAGACCGTCCTGAGCTAAAATAGCGGCATTCAAAGCTCCGATGCTCGTGCCGACGATAGCGTCAAAAGTATAACCGCTTTCATACAAAGCAGACACTACGCCGACGTGATACGCACCCTTAGCTCCTCCGCCTTCCAAGGCCAATCCTATTTTATTCACTTTATACCCCTCAGGTTTTTATATAAACAATTTTACGACAAAATCTATAGATTATTATACGACTATATCTCTGTAATCACGGCTGAGCGTCGGGAAAAGCGTGCAGGTCGTTATAATAAGAATCACTGCCGAAATTCCCATAAGCACAAGATACGGTCCGTAACCGCCGAGCGATAAATCCTTGCCGCCGACGCTGAACGGAATAACGCTGTAAACCATCATAAACAAACCGAACAATACGGCAATTACAACTCCGACGAGAATAGTAATGGCTACGTTTTTATTGGCCGATACGATGTCGCCGTCGCCCGATACGTTGAAGGTAGGATGTTTGATATCAACTCTTATAGACATACAAGTCAAAGAAATTACTAGCATTTCGGAAATCAAGAATATGCAAATGATATCAACCGAATCTACTATGTTCTTCACCGCAGGTCCGAAAACTATTCCGACTACAAGACAGCTGACAAGCGTCGACGCCGTTGCCACTATGCTATATAAAAACAGTTTTACCAACACTTGGTTTCTATATGAAACAGGAATTATTTTCGTATGATAAAAACACATACCTTCTCTGGAAACCGTCGTAGAAGCAAAAGACACGATAATCGTTATAAACAAAGTTATAACCATAAGCGTAAGTCCTGGAACAATCGCTCCGCCAACCGTATTCTGACCGTAACCTACCGCAAGGTCGTTACAATAATACACCATAACAGGCGCAGCAACCGCCATAGCGAGATATTGGAAAGAATAATTGAACGAACGGAAGATAAGCAGGAATTCTCTCTTTAAAAGAGCGGAGAATTGCGAATGCATAACAACTTTGCAGTTTGTGGTCAAAGCCGCTTTTTCCGTTTCGATTCCGTATAAAATCGTCTTATAATAACATTTAGAAGCGGTGAAATATCCGCATACAGCCAATACGCCGTCTATTAAAACTACGTATAAAATATGAAGAAATACCTGACCCGCTCCGCCGGCAACCTGAGAATATGCAAGTATGTCGGAATAAAATCTGAACGGATAACAGTTTGTCGCAAACACCTTTATGCCGTTCGTAACTTCCGGCGAGAAAAGCGTTATGTTGTTATTTTGTATGAACTGCAAAATTTCCGAAAGCAGTTGCATGTAAAGAATAAATCCGCCGCACAGCAAAAGAATCATGAGTATAAGAATAAAGGCAAATTTATCCTTTACGTGATTGACCAATTGCATAACAGGTATAGCAATAAGATTTGCTATAAAGAACGGCACAAGCGAAATCAAGAAGATTACCAAAATAGATAATACGTAATAAATTGCCGAATAATGAGATATTATGCCGAAAATGATATAGAAAGGCAATAAAAACAAAAAGCATACTATCATGTTCGACAAGAAGCAATATATCGATTTTGCTATCAGCACTTCTCTGCCACTGACGGGAAATCTCAGCAATAATTCGTTATCGCCCGAAAAATAAAGGTTTTTAACAACGTTACCCGTTCCTATGACCGTAAGTAAAATCAAGGCGATAAACGTTACGATAACTAAAAACTCATTGCCGAGCTGTCCGTTATTTACGAACATATCGGTAAGGAAATAAAACAATAAGACCAAAACGCCGTAAAGCACAATCGAAAATATAACGTTTAAAACTCTTTTTATATGTTCTTTTGCACTTAATACGTTTGTAGAACCGTATTTGGCTTTTAGGTCAAGTTTAAATAAAGTCAAAACCGTCGTCCACATAATCAGTCCTCTTTTGTTTCTTCAACGTCAGACGCTTTTTTATCGTCCGAAATTCCGTCGTTTTTCTTTGAAAATTTCTTAAATAAGTTTTTCAATTTACCGCCCTTTTTGGCATCGGCTTTCGTTTCCGTAGTCGCCGTTTCCGTCTCGGCAGTATTATCAGATGAGTTTCCGCTATCTTTTACGGAAGAGTCGGAAACGATATCTTTTCTTTCATATTCGGCATACTGCGTGCTTTCGTCAGGACGCACGTCCGACATCTCTTGCGAACAATAATCGTCGAAAAGACGTTTTTCGTAAGTACCGGTGATTTTAAAGAATCTGACTTCGAGATTTTCCTGATTTTCAGGATTGTCTTTAAGGTCGAACGTATCGATAATCTGTCCTTGATTAATAATTGCAACTCTGTGACAAAGCTTCTTTACAAGGTCAAGGTTGTGCGACGAAAAGAAAACCGTATTGCCCTTTTGACAATGTTCACGCATATGAGCGATAATTTCGGCAGTCGACTGCGGGTCAAGACCCATCATCGGTTCGTCCAAAACCCAAAGTTTCGGTTCGTGAATAAGTGCGGCTATGATACAGATTTTTTGTTTCATACCGTGCGAATAAGACTTAATCTGTCTGTTTGCCGCCGCTTCGAGTTTGAAAATTTTGAGATATCTTTCGAGACGTTCCTTTCTTAAATCTTCCGGAACGCGATATATATCCGCAACGTAATTTACATATTCTACGCCTGTCAATTTTTCATACACCGAATGGTTGTCGGGAACGTAACCGATATTCTGTTTTGCGCTGATCGGATCTTTTGCAAGGTCGTAACCGCAAACCTCGATAGAACCGCTATCAAAAGGAAGTATACCGGTAAGGCATTTAATAGTAGTTGATTTTCCTGCACCGTTCTGACCTAAGAATCCGAATATTTCACCCGGACGAAGTTCAATATTTATGTCGTTTACAGCGAGTCTGTCGCTATGTGGATATTTTTTTACTAAATGTTTAATTGTTAACATAATTACTCCTTAGTAGGTAAATTGAATAAACCATTCCTATTGATTTTATCACCAATAACATATTTAGTCAAACAAAAGATGTTATTTATGGCTATTATGGGCATTTATCTACTCTTATAAAACAAAGCAAACCGCCATTTAATTGGGCGGTTTGCCGTTTATTTTCATTTTTACGCACATAATTTTCAAAACGGTAAATTTAAACTTATCCGTTTTAATAAACTTTAACGTTACGTTTAAACGCAATTTTACGCCGACACGCCTGAAAATCTATCTTTTCAGTTTAAAAACTTATATCTGACCATATCGACTTGATACTTATTTCATATAGATATTTCGGCGGGCTATATGATCGTTATTTGAATTTTTTTAACTAAAACTTATAAGCGCAAGTTTAAATTTATATTATGAAAATTTATTTTTATAATGCAAATTTATGTTTAACTTAAATTTATGTTTTAGTTTTAAACGGAATCCTTTTAATATAAATTCTATTAAACCTGCTAATTAAATTCCATCAAAGAGCGTTGCTTGTATCCGTTTTAGCTTCGCCGTTTACTACGTCCGCGTCCGATACGGTTGCCGTCTCTATATCGCTGCGTTTTGCTCTTTTTTTACTTTTAAATTTGTCGGACAGCTTTCCGAATTTGATTTTTTTAAAATTCGTCTTTTTATCCGATGAAAAAATACCCGGCACAATGTTGCACGTTATTGCAAATATTAAAAGCACAACCGTTCCCGCACCTAAAGTATAGACGGCGCAACCGCTCAATTCCGTCAACTTGTTGGCGCCTACCGCAAGAAGTATCAACGACATAAGCGACAATACGAGTTGAGAAACGGAAAGGGGCGCTAAAATTTTTTCCGCCTTCTTTATCTTTTTGAATTTGTCGGCATGCAGTACGTTAAAATGTTCTAAAATCAAAAACAGCGAATATACAAGCAGAATGATTCCGATTATAAGCATGAAAACCGAAATTATGCCATTGAATATCCCCGCTCCGGCGCCTTTTACGCCGCTGAAATCTTTCATAAATCTGAAAGCGTCATATCTCAACGTCTGAACGTTTCCGTCGGACAACGTTACGCTAACGCTTATACACGGACAGCATATGGTGATAATTGTTACAAGTCCCAAAATAAAAGCCGAAACATAACTGACGGCCGTTCTGATTTTTTCCAATTTCTCCTCCTTAAGTTCAAAGAACCTCGATATATATAATGCCGCTCTTTTGAAATTTAGAACGACATTTTTTAGCAATATTTAACCTTTTAAGTATTTTAATTTATAATACCTGATACTAATCTACGAAAACCCGAAAACAAACGCTATAACCGACGCTATTAAAAAGATTATTAAAACAAATTACTAAAAATAAATTGCTAATTACTATAAAATAAATTTAAAAAAATAAATTTAAAATTAAAAAAATTAATTAGTAAATTAAAATAATTACTAAATTAAATAATTTAAAAATTAAATAATTTAAAAAATTACTTGCAAATTTAAATATTAATTTATTACTAAATTTTTAATTAAAATTACCGATAATAGATTAAAATTAATAATAATAGAATAACTAATTATAGAATAAATTTTATAATATGAGTTTAAATACAATATATAAATTTAATAGATATAAATTCAATAATTTGAATTTCAATATATAAACTTCAAATATAAATTTCAATAATAAATATAAATTTCAATAATTTTTTGTTTATAAAAAACCGAGTAAATCATTTATAACGATTTACTCGGTTTTGCGTTTTAAAGGGATAACTTATTTTTCAATAAGGCTTCTACCCGTCATTTCGGCAGGAATTTCAAGCCCCATCATCGTAAGCATTGTAGGCGCAATATCGCACAACTTTCCGCCGTCGGCAAGTTTTCCGAAACCGTCGACCATAATAAGCGGAACAGGATTGGTGGTATGCGCGGTAAACGGCTTACCGTCGTCTGCAACCATCTTGTCGGCATTTCCGTGGTCAGCCGTAATAAGACAGCAACCGCCGACCGACTGAATTGCTTCGACAACTTTCTTTACGCATTCGTCGACCGCCTTTACAGCCTTCACAGCCGCTTCTAAAACGCCCGTATGACCTACCATATCGCAGTTTGCGAAATTCAAAATCATAACGTCGAATTTTCCGCTCTTTATTTCTTCAACCGCCTTATCGGTGACTTCGTATGCGCTCATTTCAGGTTTAAGGTCGTACGTCGCAACCTTTGGCGAAGGAATAAGAACTCTTTCCTCGCCCTTGTTAGGCGCTTCAACACCGCCGTTGAAGAAGAACGTTACGTGAGCATATTTCTCGGTCTCTGCAATTCTTAATTGTGTTTTGTTAAGCTTTGCAAGGTATTCTCCGAGAGTATTGTCAAGGTGTCTCGGTCCGAAAGCCACTTTCCAATTTGTGAAAGTTGCGTCGTAACGAGTAAAACCTACGTAACACGGATTTAAAAATCCCGTTTCGCGTTCGAAGCCGGTGAAATCTTCGTTTATAAAAGCTCTTGTGATTTGTCTTGCACGGTCAGGACGATAATTAAAGAAAATAATGCTGTCGCCCTTTTCGATTTTTGCAACAGGTTGACCGTTTTCAACGATAACGGACGGCAAAACGAATTCGTCGGTAACGTTTCTTTGATAGCTGTCAGCCATAGCTTCCTCAGCGGAATTAAACTTTAAGCCTTCGCCTTTTGTAAGCATATCATACGCTTTTTTCGTTCTGTCCCAGTTCGTGTCGCGGTCCATAGCGTAGTATCTGCCGCAGACGGTTGCAATTTTTCCGCAGCCCGTCTTCTTAAGAAACTCGTCAAGCTCTTTTACGTAATCGAGACCGCTTTTCGGCGGAACGTCACGTCCGTCCATAAAACAATGGATATAAGGCGTAACGCCTTCACGCTTAGCCATTTCAATAAGGGCATGAAGATGCTCGATATGGCTGTGAACGCCGCCAGGTCCCAACAAACCGTAAACGTGAAGTTTTTTTCCGTTCTTTTTGGCATTATCCATCGCCCAAAGAAGTGCCTCGTTTTTAAAGAAACCGCCTTCCGCTATTTCCTTTGAAATATGAGTTAAATCCTGATAAACTATTCTGCCGGCACCGATGTTGAGATGTCCGACTTCGCTGTTTCCCATTTGTCCGTCAGGAAGTCCTACGGCAAGTCCGCTTGCCTGAAGTTGAGTCGTAGGATATTTTGCTTTAAGGCTGTCGACGTAAGGCGTGCCTGCAAGCGTAATAGCGTTTCCCTCGCCTTTCGGAGCAATGCCGAAACCGTCGAGAATTAAAAGTGCACAAATTTTTTTCATAGTTTTTCCTTTTGTTAAAAGCAAGCCCGAAGGCTTGCTTTTAATTGTATAATTAAAAATTAGAAATTAACAACTTTTGAGAAGTCTTCTGCTTTAAGCGAAGCACCGCCGATAAGTCCGCCGTCGATTTGTGGCATAGCCATAAGTTCAGAAGCATTTTTAGGATTCATGCTGCCGCCGTATTGAATACGGACTTTTTCTTCCGCGCATTTAGGGCAATACAATTTACCCATTGTATCACGAACGATTTTAATTGTGTCGTTAGCGTCCTGGCTCGTTGCGGTTTTGCCCGTTCCGATTGCCCATACAGGTTCGTAAGCGATAACGATGTTTTCAAGCTCTTCTTTAGCAATATCTTTGAATGCTTCGGTAGTTTGACGTACAAGTACTTCTTCTACCTTTCCGCCTTCTCTCTCTTCGAGCGTTTCGCCTATGCAGAGAATAACTTTAAGTCCTGCTGCAAGTGCGGCTTTAACTCTTGCGTTAACGGTCTGGTCTGTTTCTCCGAAATATTGTCTTCTTTCGCTGTGACCGATGATAACGTATTCGACGCCGAGTTCGACAAGCATTTTAGCGGATATTTCACCGGTAAAGGCTCCTTTTTCCGCCCAGTGTACGTTTTCAGCACCGACGTGGATATTGCTTCCTGCCGTTTCTGCAACAGCCGTTGCAAGGTCGGTATAAGGAGTGCAGATTACGACGTCGCATTTTGCGTCTTTTACAAGCGGTTTAAGGTCTTGAATAAGCTGTTTTGTTTCAGCTATTGTGTTGTTCATTTTCCAGTTTCCTGCAATGATAGGTTTTCTCATTCTTCTTCTCCTACTATAACAAATTTTGATTTATTGTTTATCGTTAAGGCAAGCAATACCAGGCAAAACTTTGCCTTCAAGGAATTCGAGCGAAGCTCCGCCGCCCGTCGATATATGACTCATCTTATCGGCAAAGCCCAATTGAGCAACAGCCGCAGCGCTGTCGCCGCCGCCGATAACCGTAATTGCGTCCGTGTCTGCCATTGCTTTTGCGACGGCTTTCGTGCCTTCTGCAAGAGTCGGGTTTTCAAATACGCCCATAGGTCCGTTCCATACAACCGTCTTTGCGGTTTTAATTGCTTCTGCAAAAATTTCACGGGTCTTAGGTCCGATATCGAGTCCCATCTTATCGGCAGGAATTGCACTGCTTTCACAATATTCAACGCTAATCGGCTTATCGATAGGGTCAGGGAAAACAGGGGAAATTGCCGTATCTACAGGAAGGACGATCTTCTTGCCGAGTTGTTCGGCTTTTTCAAGCATTTTTTTGCAGTAATCGATTTTTTCGTCGTCGACAAGACTTGTACCGATTGAACCGCCCTTTGCTTTTATAAACGTATATGCCATACCGCCACCGATAATCAAAGTGTCGCACTTGTTGAGAAGATTGTCGATAACGTTGAGTTTGTCGGCAACCTTAGCTCCGCCGAGAATAGCAACGAAAGGTCTGTTTGGATTTTCAACGGCATTTCCCAAGAATTTCAATTCTTTTTCGATAAGGAATCCGCTTACTGCAACTTTTGCATAACCGTATTGTACGATACCTGCGGTTGTTGCGTGAGCACGGTGAGCCGTACCGAAAGCATCGTTGACGTAAACGTCGCAGAACTGTGAAAGAGCTTTGCAAAGTTCTTCGCTGTTTCCTTCTTCGCCTGCATCGAAACGTGTATTCTCCAAAAGAACGGCTTCGCCTTCTTTAAGAGCGGCAACCTTTGCTTTTGCGTCATCGCCGACAAGGTCTGTTGCAAACTGAACTTTGCCAGGGAAAATCTGATTCAATCTATCAGCGACAGGTTTTAAAGTAAATTTCTTAGGGTCGTTCTTTAATGCCTTCTCAAGAGCCGCAGCTTTTGCCGCCGCCTTCTCCGATTCAGGTAATGCTTCAATAGCCTTCTTTTCCTTTTTCGTCAAACCGAAATTCGGAGTGAAGATGTTGTGTGGCTTGCCCATATGCGAGCAAAGAATAACTTTTGCTCCGTTGTCGAGCAAATATTTGATTGTCGGAAGTGCGCCGTTGATACGATTTTCATCGGTAATAACGCCGTCAACCATAGGCACATTGAAATCGCAACGAACAAGACATTTTTTGCCTTTAACGTCAATATCTCTGATAGTTTGTTTTGCCATATTATCTCCTTTTAGGGTTTCCCCAAAATATTCTTTTATTTCGCCGTAAATTATAGCACAACGGCACACAGTTTGCAAGAAATTTAAACGCTTTATTATCAATTCGATAAATTATTATCTATAAGGTGATAATAACGGCAATAATATAAACAGACGCATTCAGCTATATAAAGCCGCTAATGCACCGACCGTTTAAACCGCCTTAAATTTTCAAAGCGACAAACTCCGTTCCGTAAGGCATAAAGCCGATAAGCTATGCTCTATTATTAACCGTTGCTCAAATTTATAACAGCAGAAATTGTAAAATCGGAGTTACAACTAAATTTTAATTACAACAAGACGGTTGCAGTTAAATAGAATAAACAAATAAACGTTGCAAATAAATCTTTTAATTCGACGGATAGGATATTCCGCGACGGATAAAGTTTAAAACGGAAGGATTGCGACAATTTGACGCAAAATCAAATAAATACGCCTTATCGGTTTGTTTTAAAACTGCATATAAGGTCAATAATGTGCTTTTTAACGATATTTATAGCTTTTTTGTTTTGCAAAAAAGAAAAAGTATATTATAATGTTGTAGACAATTTTTTTACGATTATTTAAACCGACTGTCTTTTTTAACCGACTTGTATATGCCGATTATTAAAGTTTGATTCACGTCAAAATAAACTCTAATCAGGGCTCAGTCGGAACGACTTGTCAGGAGAAAATATGAAAAAACCTAAAATAGTATTTACTTACGTAGAGGCAGGAATGGGACACATTATGCCGATAACGTCCATTTCAAACGCATTTGAGAAAAAATACGGAAAATACGTAGAAATAGTCCGCTCTAAGTTTTATAGCGAAACGGGCGACAAAAATATGATTAAATTCGAAAGAGGCTTTGTCAGCGACGTAAAGGCGTCGAATACGTGCCCGCCTTACGGTTTTCTCGAAACCTTCTTTATGAACGCGCTTCCTTACAGATTGCTGTGCTTTTTCTTCT
>JBJETY010000006.1:0-15879 GCA_051883555.1 Christensenellales bacterium
GAATATCATCAGTATAACGGTTCTTCTCTTGTAAGCAAGCACTAAACTGTCGTTTAGCTATGGTGGAGACAATAGGACTTGAACCTATGACCTCTACGATGTCAACGTAGCGCTCTAACCAACTGGGCTATGCCTCCGTGCCTTATAATAATACTATAACTTATAGAAATTTACAAGTATTTTTTACTGTTTTTTACAAATTTATCGAAAAAACTGAAATTTGAACGCGATAAAAGCGGTTAAATTTGTAAGTATTCAAACGGTAATTAAACTTAAAAATAAATATTTCGGCAGTTGTAATGTTCTGAGCGTAATTTGTTAAAGCCGTTTGGTTTAGTTAAAATCGGTTGAAACTTTTGCTTAAAAATCTAATAAATCAAAAAGTATTAAAAAATCACGTTTTAATTCTGTGTTTTGCTGTATAATCAAAAATTTAAAAAATTAGTTAACTTTGTTAAAAAATATATAGCAAATTGGGTTAAAATATGATAAAATTCCGTTATGGAAACGTTTGATACGGTTATTATCGGTGGCGGAGCGAGCGGACTTATGCTGTTCAGACTGCTTGACGGGAATAATCTTGTGATAGAGGCAGGGGACAGAGTCGGCAAAAAATTACTTGCAACGGGAAACGGAAAATGTAATTTATCCAACGTTGAATTGTCAGCCGATAAATTCAATGCTCCCGATTTTGTAGAACCTATAATCGCTGAATTCGGATTTGACGAAATCGTTGAGACTTTTAAAAAACTCGGGGTGTTGACGAAAACGATTGACGGCAGGCTTTATCCTTACAGTGAATGCGCTTCTACCGTGTTGAATGCTTTAAGATGCGGAGTAAACGCTTATACGGGTTACAGAGCGGTATCGATAAAGAAAGAAAAGAACGGCTTTTGCGTTTTTATAAAAGGCGACAGCGAAAAGCGTATATTCTGCAAAAACGTGGTTTTAGCAAGCGGCAGTAAGGCAAGTTTCGGAATCGACAGCGTAAATCTGTTTTGCGATATGGGGCATACGGCAAAGCCGTTTAAACCATCGTTGTGTCCGATAAAGGTATTGCCGTCCGACGTAAAAGGGTTAGGCGGAGTGCGGACAAAAGCCGTGTTAAGATGCGGCGACGTTGCGGAAAAAGGCGAATTGCTTTTTAAAGACGGCGGAATAGTCAGCGGCATTGCTGCATTTAATATAGCAAGTTACATAGCAAGAGGAGTTACTCCTGACCTTTCGATTGATTTTATGCCCGAGTATACCGCTTGCGAGATAGACGGAACGTCGATGAATTTAGACGGAATTTTCCATACAAGGCTTTGCGAAATCATCAGGCAAAGGGCAGGGAAAAATTCTGTCGGCGAAACGATAAAGAATTTCAGACTGACCTATTTAGGTTTATGCGATATGAGTATGGCTCAGGTTGCTTCGGGCGGTCTGGCGACGGACGAGTTCGATTCCGATTTGCAGAGCCGTTTATGCAAAGGTTTGTACGCCATAGGCGAGGCTTTGGACGTCGACGGAATTTGCGGCGGATATAATCTTAGTTGGGCGTGGACGTCCGCTATGAAAGTCGCACAAAAAATTAATACTTATAGGAGAAAGTGATATGAAAGATATTGAAACTTGTTATTCTTCTTTTGATAAAATTTTGAAATATTACAAAAACTTTGCGCACGACGAAATGAAAAATTATAATCTTACTCCTAATGAGATTCAGGTTTTGTCTTGTCTTGGTACAAAATGCACGTCGAGCGAAATTGCAAAGGACGTAAACGTATCGAAAGCCCTTGTGTCGAGAAGCGTTAAACTGCTTATCGAAAAGGGATATATCACCGTTACGTTATCTGAAATCGACAAGCGTGAGTTTGTCATAAAACTTACGGAAGCAGGCGAGAAAATAAGAAATAAAATTATCGAAGTAAAAGAGTCCTTTACAAGACGGGCTTTTCAGGATTTCGGTGAAGAAGAGTTTACCGTTCTGAAAGCGTTGTTAGGACTTGTTTTGAGAAATTTGGGAATAAACTGAGGTTTATATTTGTACTTGTAAAAACTTAATATTTATTGTACTCTACTTTCAACTAAACCATTAAGGGGGGAACGTATGGATTTAGAAAAAGTAAAAATACAAAAGCAAAACTATGCCGATTATATGTGCGATACCATTAAATCGGTTATCAGCGATTGCGGAACGAGATTTTCAGGCTCTGAAGGCGAGAAACAAGCCGCCGAATATCTTGAAAAAGAGCTGTCGAAATGCGCCGACAAAACCGAAATCGAAAGTTTCGAAGTCAGGCCGGATTCTTTTTACGGCTGGGCGCCGTGGAGCGTATCTTTTATATTGCTGGCTGTCGTTGCGTTATTCTTGATGCCGATAGCGTCAATCGTGCTGTTGATTCTGGCTTTGATTCCGATGCTGTCTACTTTTATTATGTATCAGACGTCGTTTGACAAGTTTTATAAAAAACAGCAGTCGCACAACGTTACGGCGGTACGTAATCCGACGGATGAAGTAAAAAGAGCCGTATATTTCAGCGGACACCTTGACGCCGCAAAAGAATGGCCGTTAAATTACAAATTCGGCGGCAAGGTTATGACTGCGGCGGTTTTAGTCGGTTTTTTGTCGATTGTTTACATATTTGCAGTCGCCGTTTACAGCGTAATCGTATTGCCTGAAGCGGGAATCAAGTTTGTAGGAAATACGGAATTTGGCTTGCGTTTGTATCTGTGTTTTGCTTCTTTGGTTTTCGTACCTGCGATATTTTCAATTTATTTCTTGTCCGATCCTAAAAGAGTAGTTGACGGGGCAAACGACAATCTAAGCGGTTGTCTTCTCTCGATGGCTGTGTTTAAAGCTTTAAAGGATAACGGCATAGAATTTAAGCATACGAAAATCGGCGTTATACTAACGGGTTCGGAAGAGTCGGGATTGCGCGGGGCAATGGCATGGTCGAAAAAGCACCGTGAAGAATGTCTTGCACTTCCTACGGAGATTTTTTCTTTTGATACTATAACGGAATTGGAACATCTTTCCGTCAATCTGAAAGATTTGAATAACACGGTAAAAACAGATAGAGAATTGGGAGAAAAGTTCATGAATGCCGCAACGGGGTTAGGAGTAAAATGCGTTTATAGCGGTATTCCGATTGGCGCTTCCGACGGTGCGGCTTTTAGCAAAGCAGGTTTAAAGGCAACGTCGATAACGGCAATGAATCACGATATCCCGAGATATTATCACACAAGAGTAGATACCGCCGATTCATTAAATAAGGATACGTTGGCTATCGTGTTCGAAATCGTCTGCGAAATTCTGAAAGATTACGATTGATTTTATGTTTTAATGGCTTTAGAAAATAAATCAACGGAAAATAATTTATTTAAATTAAATTATCTAAAATAAATTATATCTAAAGAAAATTAGCTAAAATAGATTAATTAAAAAATCGATTAAATAAGTTTAAAAACCAATTAAATAAATCAACTGAATTTATTTTAAAAATAAAGTTTAAACAAAAACGCTTCGCATATAGCGAAGCGTTTTTATTTAATTTGCGTTTTATAGAACGTTTTCTATAAGTTGTGATCTGTTTTAAAAGCATTATTTATTAAGATGTTACCGTTTAATTGTTTTGCATAACGCTAATTCATTAATTGCAAAACGCACAATTAAGGGGTTTACCGTTCAGCGGTCGGAAAACGTCGTTTTTTAATCGGCAATCTTTTCGACTTTGCTTTTAAATTTGATTTTTTCTTTTATCACGTATGCAAGGACGATGATAAGAATTATTGCCACGATTGCAACCAATACGTAAACGAGCGTCATAGGAATTCCGCTACCTGCTTTTGCTCTTTCCCACATAGCTACAACGGCGTCGTTGGCGTTTCCGAAGTCGTGCATAACGGCAAATTCGCCCGACATATCAGGATATCTGCGGTCGTCGCCGAAATAATCTTCTACGTCGTATTCGTTTTCTTCTAAGATTTCGAGTACGGACGGAGTAGCTTTTAATATGTCTTTATCGACCGAGCAAGTATATCCGATTGCCATTGAATTTCTGATTGCGTTTTCAGGCATATTCATAAAATCTATGAACATAAGGGCAGCCAGATTGTTTTTGGAACATTTAGGAATACACCAGCCGTCGAACCAAAGGTTAGCTCCGACCGACGGCGCAACGTAATCCAATTCCATTCCGATGGCTTCCGCTTCTTCGATTGCCCAGATAGCGTCGCCCGACCAGGCAAGGTCGACGTAAGCCGTTTTATTTAACATATCGTCCTTACCGAAGTCGACTTCATATCCCGATATATATTCGCGTTGAGCGGTAAGCACCTTTTCCGCCGCTTCCGTCATTTCGCTTTCGGTACAATTGATAAGGTCCTGAACGCTGTACGATTTATATTTTTCCGGCAATAAGTCGTATTCGTACATATAGAGTACGGCGGCGCAGTAGGTATCTCTTACCGAGTCTTTAACTAAAATTTTGCCGTTGATATTTTTGTTGTTTCCTTTGTTCCAGAAAACTCCGTATCCGTACGTTTCGACTTCTTCTCTTGAAATGTATTCCGGATTGAATAATATGCCGAGCGTACCCCACATATAAGGCACCATATAATCCGCCATTGATTTTGTAGAATTTCCGACGGATATCGAGCCGAATTCCGCATTGATTTTATCCAAAATGGCTTTGTCGGTCGTTCCGTAACCGTCTATGCCGTTTCCGATATTATCGAAAATTCCGGCGTATTCGGGATGCTTTTCATATATCTCTTTTTTAAGGTCGGTTAAAGATATCAACAAATCGTGCGTCATAAGTTTTTCAATGGCGTATTCGCTTGGGGCGATAAGGTCAACCGTTGCGTCGCCTTGAATGAGCTTTGTAAGCATTGTTTCGTTTGTATCGAACGTCGTATAAGTGATTTTAAGTTTTACGCCTGTGACCGATTGATAGTATTCGGCAAACTCGTCGAGCAAATCGGAGTCGATATAATCTTCCCAGTTATATACGACAAGCGTATCCGTATTTTTTCCCGTGGACAGAGTGGAGTTGCAACCCGCAAAGCAAACGACGGCAAACGCGGAGAAGATTGCAACGAGCAGAATGAGTGCTAAAGTTTTTTTCATAATTCTGCTCCTTTGGAACGAGCTTCCGCTTTTTCCTTTCTGATTTTAACTACGTTTATGGTAAGCACGATTGCAAGAACAAGTACG
This sequence comes from Christensenellales bacterium, assembly GCA_051883555.1. Classification (GTDB taxonomy): domain Bacteria; phylum Bacillota; class Clostridia; order Christensenellales; family CAG-917; genus CAG-917. The sequence continues at coordinate 5,201 of JBJETY010000006.1, forward strand.
AAAAGGATTGAGAATACCGCATACCAGAACGGCTCTAAACCTTGAACTCTTGCGTCGGAATAAATGTACGTTGACAGAGTATTTATACCCGTTCCCGCGCCCTTGTTAATCTGAGTGATGATGAAGTCGTCGAGCGAGATTGTAAACGCCATTATAAATCCGCTTACAATGCCCGGCAAGATATACGGAATTTCAACCTTCCACAATGCTTGCGAAGGACTTGCTCCGAGGTCTAACGCTGCTTCGTAGATGTTAGACCTCGGAGCAAGTCCTTCGCAAGCATTGTGGAAGGACTTGCTCCGAGGTCTAACGCTGCTTCGTAGATGTTAGGGTCCATTTTTTCGAGCTTAGGCAGAATCGATAAAACGACGTAAGGAGTGCAGAACGTAGTGTGAGCTATGATAAGTCTGAGATAACCTTCAGGGAAAGCGAACGTCGAGAAGAATACCATAAAGGATACCGCAACGACGATTTCGCTGTTGATGATAGGGAATTGGTTTACGTCGAGAGCGGCTCTCTTGAATTTTTTTCTGAACTGATATATGCCGATAGTTCCGAACGTTCCTAAAATCGTTGCGATGACGCTTGAAACGATTGCAATAAACAGCGTATTCAATACGGCGTCGAGCAAGGCTTTAGACTTTCCGCCCGACGTGAATATCGAGCGATAGGCTTCGAGACTTGCACCGCCTGCAAACGAGAAATTCGAGCTGTTCGAGAAAGAATATACGATTATTACGATGATAGGTATATACAAAAGTGCGAGTATAATGAAGATATACGCTTTTTCAAAAACCTTTTTCACAGCAGCGTCCTCCTTGCGTTATTGTTGCTGAATTTGTTCATTAAGAAGTTGGACAGAAGAACAAATATAAGCATAACGATCGACATGATAGAGCCGACTCCGTAAAGACCCTGTTCGAATTTCATTTGTATAGAATCGCCGAAAAGGAAAATCGTTCCGTTTGAAAGGAGTTGGCTTATCGCATAAGTAGATATCGTCGGAATGAAAACCATTGTTATGCCGGAAATTATGCCCGACACGGACAAAGGCAATATCGTTTTTAAAAGAACGGTAGATTTATCCGCTCCGAGGTCTTGAGCCGCTTCGATATAACTTTTATCGATGCTCGAAATAGTGGTGTGAAGAGGCAGTATCATAAACGGCAGATAGTTATAAACCATACCGAATATAACCGTTCCCATTCCTAATTCTATTCCCATTGCGACGAATACTGCTTTTGTAGCCAGCGTTCTTATAAGGAAATTTACCCACATCGGCAAAATGAATAAGATAACAAGTATTTTTCCCGAACTGTATTTCGACAGAATGTATGCAACGGGATAACCTATAAGAAGGCATATAACCGTCGTTATTATTCCGACAAGTACCGAGTTTGCCAAGACTATAAGGCTGCTTCTTTCCGTAAAGAAAATTTTAAAATTTTCTAAAGTGAGATAGCCGTCTTTGTCTAAGAATGCGTTTACTAAAATGAGCACCAAAGGCAGTATTATGAAAAGTAACATAAACAAAACGTACGGATAGCCGAAAACACGTCTTGTAATTTTTAACGGTTTAATTTTCTTCATCTTTTGAATCCACCTCGGAAATAGCCGTTTTTTCTTCCTGTTTAGGTTCGTTTTCGAGTTGTTCGATAATTATTTTATCAGGAGCAATATTGATGCCGACGCGGTCGCCCTTGAACCAGTCGATTTCCGTATCGACAAAGAAATCGTAGAAATCGTCCGTGCGGACAATACATTGATAATAACTGCCTTTATATATGCTGTTTACTACCGTTCCGGATATAACGCCGTCATCTTCGTCGTCGGTGATTTCGACGTCGTCGAAGTCGATTTTTACTTTTACTTTCGTACCGTCAGGCAAATCGCTTATACATTCAAAATTGCCGCCGCAAATGTTAACGAGATTTTTGGAAACGATTTCCGTCTTGATTTCGTTTATAATGCGTGATTTGTGCATAATGTGAAGGTCGAAAGGTTTGACGTAAATTCCGATAACCGAGCCTTTTTCCTGTGCGGTTGTATCATGGATAACGAGTTCGTTTTCGTTTGCGATAACGGTAATCTGATAGTGGTCGCCTTTGAAAACACAGCTGTCAACAGTTGCTTTAAGTATAGCTTTTTTATCGTCGGCAGGAAGGATTTTAAAGTCTTCGGGACGGATTATAACGTCGATAGGTTCTTTTTTCTTGAAACCGTGGTCGACGCATTCGAATACCGTATCGCAGAATTCTACTTTATAATCTTCGAGCATAATTCCCGAAAGAATGTTTGATTCTCCGATAAAGTCGGCGACGAAAGCGTTTGCAGGTTCGTCGTAAATTTCTTCAGGGGAGGCAATCTGCTGAATTTCGCCGCTTCTCATAACGACGACTTTATCGCTCATTGTAAGGGCTTCTTCCTGGTCGTGCGTTACGTAAATAAACGTAATGCCGAGATTTTTATGCATGTTTTTGAGTTCGAGCTGCATGTCTTTTCTCATTTTAAGGTCGAGAGCGCCGAGCGGTTCGTCAAGTAGCAAAACTTCCGGTTCGTTTACCAAAGCTCTTGCAATAGCGACGCGCTGTTGTTGACCGCCCGAAAGGCTAGATACGTTTCTGTGTCCGTAATCTTCGAGGTCTACCATTTTAAGAGCGGCGTCAACTTTTCTTTTGATTTCCTCTTTCGTGAATTTGCGGTATTTGGTTATAAATCTGCCTTTACCGTCGTAATAGGTATCGGTAGGTACTTTTTGAAGTTTAAGACCGAAAGCGATATTGTTAAATACGTTAAGGTGAGGGAAGAGAGCGTATTTTTGGAATACGGTGTTTACTTTTCTCAGATGAGGAGGAAGTTTCGTAATGTCTTCGCCGTTGAAAAAGATTTGTCCGCTGGTTGGCATTTCAAAACCTGCAATCATTCTTAACGTGGTTGTTTTGCCGCAGCCCGAAGGACCGAGCAAAGTAACGAATTCGCCTTTTTTAATAACAAGGCTTGCATTTTTTACTGCTTCTTTTCCGTCGTACACCTTACAGACGTTTTTAAGTTCGATGATGTTTTCCTTTTGCATATTTACTCCTAAAAATTAAAAAGTAGGCGGGCTCGATACCCATATGATTTTTGCCGGACTGTCCGACTTGTTTTCGATGTAATGTACTTTTTTACTTTCGAAATAGAAGGATTCTCCTTGTTTGACAAAATATTCTCGTTTGCCGATATTAAGATAAATTTCGCCTTCTAAAACGTATCCGAATTCTTCTCCTTCATGAGGCATATCGCTTTGCGTGACTTTATGCGGAGCGATTTCCGTAAAGATGGGTTCCATTTCGTTTTTTTGCGCATTAGGAACAAGCCATACTATTTTTTGTTCGTCAGTTAGTTTTTCGCAATAATCGTTTTCGCCGAATACCACCTGCTCGCCGCCGTCGTCGCTGAAAAATTCCGACGGGGTTGTGCCGAGCGCTGACAGAATGTCAAGCAAAGTTGCAATCGATGGGGACGTTAGCTCGTTTTCAAGCTGTGATATATAACCTTTCGTCAGTTCGCATCTGTCTCCCAATTCTTCTTGTGTGAGTCCGCCTTTTAGTCGCAAATCTTTTATTTTCGCTCCTATTTCCATATCGGTTCTCCTTATATTTTTTTGTTTAGTATTTTTAAACTGCCCGTTTAACCGATAAAGTTAAACTAAATTTTAAGTTTAGTAAAACTAAACACAAACAACGATAAAAATTATATCATTTTGCATATATATGTCAACAAAAAACATATTGAAAAGGGAAAATAAATTTAAAAAGTACATTAAAATTTTAAATTCTGACTTGCGAACAAAAATTTTGCGTTGCTAAGAGATTATTTACGCATTTTAAAAGGTGTCTAGTGAGCAGATTTTTATCGTAAAATTTATGTTAAAACGGCGCGTTTATAATGGGTTAATCATTTATAAGTTTATACTTATAAAGTCGATATTAATAATTATAAAGTCTATGTTTATAAAGCTATATCACTAATTATAAAGTTTGTTATTGCAATTTTAAGCTTTGTTTTGCTGTTTATAAAGCTTGGTATTGCAATTTTTAAATTAGATATAGTAATTTATAGTTCGATATTTTTTAATTTGTTTACTGCCGCAAATAGCCGCAACCGATGGTAAATGGATGCGTGTTATATGAAAAACAGACCTATTGAAAAAACAGAGCGGATATGTTATAATTGCAATATGGAAAAAGAAACTAGTTATAACAGACCGAGCGATGAGCTTGAAAGGCAGATTTATCTGGATAAAAAAAATCATTGGAAAAATCCTTACGCCTTTGAAGATAGTCGTATTTTGCGTAGAAACCGCGATAAGGACAAGGCAACGTGCGTTCGCCCTGCATTTGTTCGTGACGTTGAAAAGATTTTGCATCTGCCTTTATATAATCGTTACAGCGATAAGACTCAGGTTTTTTCCTTTTATAAAAACGACGACATAACCAGAAGGGGACTTCACGTTCAGATTGTTTCGAGGATAGCTCGCGACATCGGTCAGGCGTTGAGTTTAAATTGCGACCTTATTGAAGCGATTGCTTTAGGTCACGATATAGGGCATACGCCGTTCGGACACGCAGGCGAGCGTTTTTTAAGCGAGCTTTTGCACGAAAACACAGGACGGTATTTCAATCATAACGTGCAAAGCGTGAGAGTTTTAGACACGCTTTATTTAAGGAATCTTTCTTTGCAGACGCTTGACGGTATTCTTTGCCATAACGGTGAATTTGAAATGAAAGAATACAGACCTACGCGGGATATAACGTTTGAGGAATTCGACAGAAAAGTCGAAAACTGTTATACCGACCCGAAGGCTTGCGAAAAACTTGTTCCGACGACTCTTGAAGCATGCGTTGTCAGAATATGCGATATAATTGCGTATTTAGGAAAGGACAGACAGGACGCCCGAAAGGCGTTGAGAAAAAATTTGCCTTTCAATTCCGATTATATAGGAATTACCAATTCGGAAATCATCAATAATCTTACGATTGATATTTTGGAACACAGTTATAAAAAGGACTATCTTCTTCTTAGCGAAGCCGCGTTCAATGCCTTAAAAACCGCAAAGAAGGAGAATTACGAATTTATTTACAATAACAAGGAACTTGAAGCAAAATATAACGAAATAATAAAACCAATGTTTCGCGACGTTTATTACAGTTTGCTGGACTCTGTCGTTAAAAAGGATAAAAAATCGACGATTTACCGTCATCATATCGAAAATATCGACACTTACTATAAATATTATGCTAAGGACGCCCTTTATTCCGACGGTGAACCGAATCAGATTGTATGCGATTATATAGCGTCGATGACGGACGACTATTTTATAGATTTGCATAAGTTGTTGTTTCCCGACAGCAAATATAAGGTGGAATATATATCGTATTTTTCCGATTGACGTTTAATTTGTATCGTTGTTGCAAGGCTATATAATTATTTTTCGTAGCTAAACGCTGTAAAATGCCTAAGAATTGTCTAAAATCCGAATCGCTGTATTTTGGAAATTAAAAACACGGCAAAAGTTATTTAAAAAAGCTCATTTTTTGAGATTAAATGTAAAAATGCATATTGAATTTTTCAATTTGCTATGTTAATATAAAAATATAATAAATCATATGAGAAGGAGCAGAAATTATGGGTATCGATAAAGATTATAAAAAGTTGATTAAATCATACAAAGAAGATTGGACGGCAATCAGCGCCGACCAAAATATCGATGAAGAATTTATAAGGGAATTTGCCGATAAGGTTGTTTGGCGAGTTATCGCTGAAAAACAACAGCTTAGCGAAGATTTTATCGAAGAATATTTCGATAAAATGGAATTGACGACGATTCTTACCAAGCAAAAAGTTTCTGAAAACTTTCTTAGAAAACATATGGACAAATTCAAATGGAGTGACTGGAAAGTCTTGTCTTCCTGCCAAAAACTTTCTGAGAAATTTATTCTGGATTTTGAAAACAGAGTTAACTGGCCTGATATTTCTGCCGGACAGGAATTGTCCGAAAAGTTTATTGAGGAACACGCTGATAAAATCAAATGGGAATACGTTGCGAGATACCAGAAAATTTCAGAAGATTTCTTCTGGAAACATCAGGATAAAATAGACGTAAACTTTTTGGTAAAAAGTCAGAAAGTCGATACGTCCAAGTGGTCGCGTAAATTCCAGGAATTGAAAGAAAAAGAGGCGGCAAAGGCGGAAGTTCTTTATTAAATAAAACGCATTATATGAAAATATAATCGAGTAGTAGTAAGCTATGGCTTTGCCATAGCTTTTTCTTTTAAACATGATTTAAATTTTAATGTAAACTTTGTACCCGTAATTGATAATTTTACGGGTACGGTTTAAGACAGCGTTAACGTAAAATCATCTATTATATATTTACGTTATTTTGATTTGCTGACGATTCTGGTTTTGCATTTTGTAGAAAGCAATTTATCGTCGACGACGATTTCTTCACAGCTGCACACTCTATCGTGATTGTATATGCAATTTGCGTCGCAACCTACAATCGCTTCGGTATCCGAAAGATTGTCGAGTTCTTCAGACGCTTCGACGTCTGCAAAAGCTTGGGCGAGTACGCCGCCGTCACGTTTTATTTTCGACATGCATTTTGCCGTTTCTCCAATCGATATAACTCCCGCAAAGCAGGTATTTTTTAAATTATGTTCACAATTTGCAGTATGGCATAAAATTTTTTTCATATTTTCCTCCAAATAAATTATTTGCTAAATTTAAAATTATATACTGTTGAAATTTTCTACGGCTTATGATATATTACTAACAACGAATAATAAAATCTCATACAGGCGGTTTAAAGGAGCATATATGAAAGTTATATTACTAAGCGACGTAAAAGGAACAGGTAAAAAAGACGAAATTTTGGAAGTTAACGACGGATTTGCAAGAAACTTTCTTTTGAAGAAAGGGTTGGCTCAGGAAGCTACGAAACAAAACGTTAATATGCTCAATCATAAAAAGAAGCTTGAAGAAGAAAGGCTTGCACAAGAACTTGCGGACGCAAAGGTGCTTGCCGACAAAATTTCCAATACGGAAGTCAGCGTAAAAGTCAGATGCGGCGAAAACGGAAAGATGTTCGGCGCTGCAACGGGAGCTGAAATCTCGGCTGCGCTCAAAGAACAGGGAATTGAAGTCGATAAGAAAAAAATAGTATTGAAAGAAAATATAAAAGAATACGGCCTTTACAATGTGACGGTTAAGGTTTATGCAAACGTGCATGCAACGCTTAAAGTAAACGTGGTAAAAGATGTCAGATAATTTAAGAGAAGACGATTTACAAACGGGTGGATTGAGGCTTGTCCAGAATCCATCCTTTTATTGTTTCAATTCGGACAGCGTAGTGCTTGCAAATCTTTGCAAAGCGTCTCCCGGAAAAAAAATAGTAGAATTAGGGGCAGGAAGCGGCGTTATTTCGGTTTTGCTTGCAGGCAAAAGAGGGGCAAACGACGTAGTTGCGGTTGAAAAGCAACCTGAAATGTTCGACCTTCTTGTTAAAAACGTTCAATTGAATTGTCTGACCGAAAAAATAAAACCGGTTATGGCGGATATAAAAGACATATTTAAAATTTTACGTCCGCAGTCGGCAGACGTGGTTGTCGTCAATCCGCCGTATGAAAAAGCGAACGGAAATTTTTCCGTCGTTGATAATTGTCGAACGGAAAATCTTGCAACGCTCGAAGACTTTATTGCCGTCGCTGCAAAGTTGTTGTCGTTCGGGAAAGAGTTGTATCTTGTAAACCGTGTACGCAGGCTTGCCGGAACAATCGTATTGTTGAACGAATACAAAATGGCGGCGAAAGAAATTACAATGATTTATCCGAAGTTGTCTAAAGGAGTTGACACGTTTATCGTAAAAGCGGTAAAAGGCGGTAAAAACGATTTAATCGTAAAAACGCTCATCGAGATGGACGAAAACGGTGAGCCGACAAACGAATTCAAGGAGCTTTATAACTAATGGCAAAGTTGTATATTGTCGGTACGCCGATAGGAAATTTAAACGATATATCCTCGCGGGCAATCGAAACGTTAAAAAGCGTCGACGTCATTGCTTGCGAAGACACGAGGCATTCTTTGCCGCTTCTTAATCATTTCGGAATTTCAAAAAAACTGATAAGCTATCATAAATTTAATGAGGAAGAAATGAAGGGGCGTATAGGCGATATGATTTCAGGCGGCGACAACGTGGCTTTGATATCCGACGCGGGTATGCCGTCCGTGTGCGACCCGGGCGCGACTTTGGTTTCCTATTGCCATAAAAACGGCATAGAAGTTGAAGTGGTGCCGTCTGCCACCGCAGTGACAAGCGCAATGGCGCTTGCCGGACTCAGTGCGAGCGGATTTTTATTTTTAGGTTTTTTGCCTTCTAAGCATAACGAAAAGGTCGAGTTGCTTTCCGATTATGCGTCTGTCAAAGTTCCCGTTGCTATATACAGTGCGCCGCACGATATTTTCGACGACGCAAAAGCTATGTACGAGGCTTTTGGCGACAGAAAGGCATACGTCGTAAAGGAACTCACGAAAGTGCACGAGAGGGTTGAATTTACTTCACTTAAAGATTTTAATATTTGCGAGCCGAAAGGGGAATACGTCCTTATAGTCGAGGGCGGAAACCCTGAAAATCCTTTAAACGAACTTACGATTGAAGAACATATTCAAAGTTATATGAATCTCGGCGAAGATAAAAAGAATGCCATAAAGCTTGTAGCAAAAGACAGGGGAATGAGTAAAAACGACGTATATCAACTGGCTTTAAAGTTGAAAGATAAAAATTAAAGAAAATACGGAAAGAAATTTTCAATCGAAGCGTGAAATTTCAACCGAAAGTAACGCTTAAACATAGGTATACAGCATAGGTATTAATATGAACATAGTATTGTTAGAACCGGAAATTCCGCAGAATACGGGAAATATAGTCAGGACGGCGGCGGCAACGGGAAGCGTTGTCCATCTTATCGAGCCGTTGGGGTTCGATATATCGGAAAAAGCGGTTAAAAGAGCGGGCTTGGATTATTGGCATTACGTTGACGTAAGAGTATATAAAAATCTTCTTGATTTTTTGGAAAAGAATTTTTCGGGCGCGTTTGTCGAAAAAAATTCTACTTATAAATTGAATACGGACGCAAGGCTTTTTTACGCTTCTACAAAAGCGGCGCACCGCCACGACGAAGTGGAATTCCGTGACGGCGATTATATAATGTTCGGTAAAGAAACCAAAGGTTTGCCGGAAGAACTCTTAAACGAAAATTATGATAATGCTTTCAGAATTCCCATGATAGGCGATATAAGGTCGTTGAACCTTGCAAATTCCGTAGCCATCGTCGTATACGAAGCTTTAAGGCAGACGGGGTATAGCGGTTTTAATTTTAAAGGTCATCTTACAAAGTTTTAACCTGCTGACGAAGTTTAATTTGCATAGAACGAAAACGACGCTACAAAAGTCCGTATAAAAAATTCCGAAAAGTCAGGATTTCGGATTAAGATTTAATAAACGGATTAAGTTGAATAAATCTTCATTCATAAATCTTTAAAAATCATAATACCTAAATAAAACGGCTCGCAATCGGAGCCGTTTTATTTATCGCTAGATAGCATAGCAACGTTTAGTTGTTAATTGAGCAGTACGGTTTTTACTGCGTTTAAACTTTTTGAAAAGTTAAACTTTATTTAAACTTTTAGTAGGTTGCGTTAGTGCTTAAAGTCGCACGCAAATTTAAATTTTCACGCTATTTTTTTAAGTCTTCCTCGTATTGTGCTTTAAGGTCGGGGAATTTTTTACAAAGCAAATCGAATAGAACGTCGGCTGCTTGTTCGCTTCCGTATTTGTCGTGATACTTCAAAGCGTTATCTTTCATTTCTTGCAATTTTGCAGGATTGTCGTAAAGTTCCTTAACCTTTTTTACTGCTTTTTTCGGATTTGAAATTTTCACGGCGTTTTTGACGTCGTCCGTATAATATTTTGCATTGCCTTTTTCGATAAAGGTAGCGCATTTCGTTATAATTTCCGCAACGCCGAAAAAGGTAGGTTCGGCAACCGACGAAGCGCCGCTCTTGCCCATGAATATATCCGCACAGGAAAGATATTCCAACACGTTTGACGAAAAGCCTTCGACAATAAGATTTATATTTTCATTCGGTTTTAAAGCTTTAAGCGCTTTGTACGCTTTTTCGTTGCTGCCGCATATAGCGACGACGTTCAGATTCATATCGGTTTTTACAAGACGTTTTACGATTTTTTCCGTTTTGCCTATGCCGTATCCGCCTTCGAAAAGCACAATCGTCAGTCTGCTGTCAAGTCCTAATTCCTGTTTCGTTTCCGCTTTTTTTTCAAAGAGAGAAAACGCCTTTTCGCGGATAGCAAACGGAACGCATTTAAAATTGTCGTCGTTGAAACGTTTTTCGCGTTTTTTTGCGCTTTTGTAGCCGCGTTCGGTAGATATCATAACCATATCGCTTTTTATGCGGTAAAAAGGTTGAAGGTAAACGTCCGGATTGTAGCTTACGATAATCGGTCTTTTCTTAGTTTTATTTGCAATGAGCGTCGGCGAAAAATGGGTGTTTACGACCATATCGGCGTCAAGCTCTTCCATATGCTTGATAGCTTTTTTTATAACGGGAACGTTGTAAAA
>JBJETY010000007.1:0-2714 GCA_051883555.1 Christensenellales bacterium
TTCCGCCTGCGACGGTAGACAGGGTATAATCGTTGTTTGTAATAACTTTTATAAGCAATTTGTCAAACAGTAAGATTATTAAAAACGCAGATAACGAAATTATAATTCTTATTAAGTTTTTTCTCTGCTTTTTATTCATATATAAATCCTATTCCTTGGTTATTTTACGGAAACGATTTAAGTCTATAAATTTAAGTTTAAACTTGCACTTTTCGTATATGATTGCAATCGGTTAGGGTAAAATTGCATCAAGCTATCTAAGACTGCATTAAGCTATTTAAGACGTTTAAATCGTGTTTTAAATCGTTTCGTTATTGAATTTTGTGTTATGAAATTTTTGGATTCCGCTAGATAATCGCTTCGATTTTCTGCTTTGATTTATTTTCTTTTTAACAATCATATTTCCATACTGAAATCAGGTTCGATTTTTTTTGCGGTTTTCAATATTTGTTTTAATATTGCGTCCGACCTTGTTTCGTCGATATCGAGAATCATTTTTTGTGAAATGAAATTGATTGCACAGCTGTTGACTCCGTCTATTTTTTTGATTGCAGATTCGCATTTTTGCGCGCATAATGCGCAGTCTATTTCAATGTTAAAATTCTTTTTCATAGTCCACCTGTTTTTGTATTGTTTACTAAGTACTTTTTATAGTGCCGTTTTGTTTCGGGGTATAACGCTAAGTCGTTAAAGCGGTTGTTTTGCATTGCGTAATTTATCGTCAATCAGTTTCTCTGACGTGATTTAACGCACATTCGTATATTTTCGATACGTGGTCGTCGTCAAGGGAATAAAACACTTCTTTTCCGCTTTTTCTGCTTTTAATCAGTTTGGCTTGTCTTAGAATTCGCAGTTGATGAGATATAGCAGACGTCGTCATATTTAGGCAGGACGCTATATCGCATACGCAAAGTTCGCTGATTTCAAGGCAACTTAAAATTTTTGTCCTTGTCGAATCGCCGAAAACTTTAAAAAGTTCCGCAAGGTCAAATACTACGTCGTCGCTCGGCATTTGCGATTTGATTTTTTCTACAACGTCCGAATGAGGATGTTCGATTTCACACATAACGTTTTCAGTCATACGTACTCTTTTATATGGCAATTTCGGCAGTCGTAAATTGTCTGCAAGCCTATACCATATTCCGTTTTTTTTGATTTTACCGTTCAAAACCGTTTTAAAATTTACGTCGATTTTAAAGCGTTTTGTCGTGTTTTTTGTGATAAACTTTTCAGCCTTTCATAAAGGAAAGAAGCAAATTTGTCAAACAGTTGAACAATTATTCAACTGTTCATATTATATTCGACGGTATATAGTTTGTCAACGATTTTCAAAAAAATTTTTGGTTCTTACTAAAAATTAGCATCGGTTAAGAGTGAAAAAATCGGGAATTTGGTTTGCAAAAACGGGGTAGAGCGTTTTACCAAAAGCCGAGACAAGTATAAATATAAAAACCGACAAGATTATTTAGGATAATAATATGGAAAATTTACAATAAAATATGGAAAATTTACAATAAAAAAACGGCTTAAAAAGCCGTTTTTTTTGTTGAGTGTTTTAAAGATTCATATTTTCAGATTTAATTTTCGGAATTTTCTTCGTCGGAATCTTTTTTGTCGTTTTCTTCTTTTTTGTCAGTTTCTTTTTCTGCTTCAGAAGAGTTTTTGTTTTTCTTGTCAAGTTTTTCCTGACGTTTTCTTTCCTTTTCTTCCTGCCGTTTCTGTTTTAGTTCGGCGTCTTCCTGGGCAATTTCAAGTTTGTTTCTTTCACGGTCTTCAGCAACTCGCTTGTCGAATTCTTCCTGTGAAATGACTTCGCCCGTTATTTCGTCGTGGATTTCGGTTGGATTGAAGTTTTCAGGTTTGTCGGCAAGATTCCTTTCTCTGCGTTGTTTAAGTATCCAAAGAATACGTCTGTGTTCGTCGTCGTTAAGGCAATATTTCCACGTAGGAATTATCGATAACAAACAGCCGATTGCAGGGAGAATTGAAACGATAAGGAAGAGAATCATCATAAACGAGGCATATTCGCCTACCATTCTAGGAGTTCCGCCCGCATTGATGTAACTGTTAAGTTCGCTAACTCTCGAATCGGAGAAGCCGACTACAGTATATGCAATACCGGAAATTATCGTTGCAATACCGCTTTGAAGTTTTGTAACAAAAGTCTGTCCGCTGAAGAACACTGCGTCGGGACGGCGATAGTTTTTGTATTCTTCATAATCGATTGCCCCGGCTATCATTGTCGATTGTAAAACGGTTGTAATTCCGTTTGCAGCTCCCGCTACAAGGAAGAGCACGAAACATACTAAAAGCCATACAGGGTCTGTAAGCGACGACGGCACCATTAAGAAGACAAGGAATATAAGCACGAACGGAATTGCTCCGATTATGTTTGCCCAATTGTAAAGTATTTTTGTGGAGAACCTTTTGATGAGCATAGGAGTGAATCCCATTGCTATAAACTGTCCGAGGAACATTCCGCCGCCTAAAAGCACCATGTAAAGCAACGCAAGCAAAGCGTTTTTCGAACTGAAATAATAAGTAACAAGCGGCATTGCTGCAAGCGCTATAAGCATTTTTGTGCTGCCCAAAATTCCCGATACGATGATTTGTCTGAAAGGTTTATTTTTCAAGGCAATTTTGAAATTGTCTTTAAGCGAATATCTTTGAGTAGTCGGCTGTATTCTTTCTCTGACTTTAAATCCTAACGGAAT
>JBJETY010000008.1:0-70532 GCA_051883555.1 Christensenellales bacterium
CAGGAAGGAGAGCTACGATTTGATCGCGAGCGGCTTCGCTTGCTTTAGCGTCGTCTTTTCCTTCGACCCAAGCGTTCAAAGCAGCTTTGAAATCATCCGATACGTTTGTTTCGAGAAGTTGTTTTGCATATCCTTCGAGAATGTTTCTTCTTGTCGTGTATGCAAGATTCATGCCGTAACCGAATTCTGCGTTATCTTCGAACAAGCTGTTTGCCCAAGCAGGTCCGCGTCCCTTATCGTTCGTCGTGTACGGACAGGTAGGAGCAGAGCCGCCGTAAATCGAGCTACAACCGGTTGCGTTTGCAACAAGCATTCTGTCACCGAAAAGTTGTGACATAAGTTTTACGTACGGAGTTTCGCCGCATCCTGCGCAAGCGCCCGAGAATTCGAAGAGTGGTTTCTTGAATTGGCTGTTCTTTACGTTCATTGATTTGAGTTCTGCAGTGGTTTCTTTAAGAGATTCTGCATATTCCCAGTTTGCTGCGTCCTTTTCGATTGAATCGTCAAGCGGAATCATCGTAAGAGCTTTTTCTTTTGAAGGACATACCGCGACGCAGTTTTTACATCCCGTACAATCGTATGGGCTGACCTGAATACGGAATTCGTATCCGGCAAAACCTGTTGCAGGTTTTGTGATAAAGCTTTCAGGCTTGTCTTTCATATCGTTTGACAAAACAGGGCGGATACAAGCATGAGGGCATACAAGCGCACATTGGTTACATTGAATACACTTTGTAGGGTCCCATTCAGGAACGGAAACTGCGATGCCGCGTTTTTCGAATTTCGTTGTGCCCGTAGGTACGTAACCGTTAGGATTGAATGCCGAAACAGGAAGTTTGTCGCCTTCTTGTGCAGCGATAGGAGCGATGAACGTTCTGAAATATTCGTCTTCTGCCAATTTAAGCGGAGCGGCGCCGGTCGTCGTCGTAGCCCAGCTTTCAGGATATTTAACTTCGACAAGTTCTTTGATTGCGTTGTCTACGCAAGCGTAGTTCATATTGACGATAGCGTCGCCCTTCTTGCCGTAAGTAAGCTTGATTTTTTCTTTCATATAACGCTCAGCGTCTTCGTAAGGAATGATGTTTGCAAGTTTGAAGAAAGCTGCCTGCATAACAGTGTTGACGCCTTTGTTCGTGCCGAGAGCGGTAACGACTTTAAGACCGTCGAGCGTATAGAATTTGACGTGCTTTTTAGCAATCATATTTTTCATGGAAGCAGGAAGTTTTGTTTCCATTTCTTCCGGAGTCCATTGCGAGTTAAGAAGGAAAGTGCCGCCGTCTTTAAGGTCGCTCAACATATCGTAGCGGAGAACGTATGATTCGTTATGGCAAGCAATGAAGTCAGCCTGGTCGATAAGATACGTGCTACGGATTGGTTTGTCTGAGAAACGAAGGTGAGAAATCGTTATACCGCCCGATTTCTTTGAGTCGTATGCGAAATATGCCTGAGCGTATTTGTCGGTATGGTCGCCGATGATTTTGATGCTGTTTTTGTTTGCGCCGACGGTGCCGTCGGAGCCGAGTCCGTAGAATTTGCAGGAAACGGTGCTCTTGTCTGAAGCGTCGATTTTTTCGGTAACAGCAAGAGAATGGAACGTAACGTCGTCGGTGATTCCGACCGTGAAGCGGTTTTTCTTTTCGCCTTTCATATTTGCGTAGATTGCGTTGACCATTGAAGGATTGAATTCCTTGCTGCCGATACCGTAACGACCGCAAAGGACTTCCTTTTTGACGCCCTTATCTGCCAATGCCGCAACAACGTCGATGTAAAGCGGTTCGCCTTGTGCGCCCGGTTCCTTCGTTCTGTCCATAACGGTGATGGTTTTTACGCTTTGTGGAATTGCGTTGACCAATGCGTCTGCAGGGAAAGGTCTGAAAAGTCTGACTTTGACAAGACCGACTTTTTCGCCTTTTGCGTTAAGGTAATCAACCGTTTCTTCCGCTGCTTCGGCGCCTGAACCCATGATAACGATAACTCTGTCTGCGTCCTTTGCGCCGTAGTAGTCGACGAGGTTGTATTTTCTGCCTGTGAGAGCGGAAACTTTGTCCATTTGTGCCTGAACGATAGCAGGAACCGCGTCGTAATATTTATTTGAAGCTTCTCTGTTCTGGAAGTAAATATCAGGGTTTTGTGCAGTGCCTTGTTGATGTGGATGTTCAGGGTTCAAAGCACGTTTTCTGAATTCTTCGATTTTCTTGAAATCAACGAGCTTCTTCATTTCGTCATATTCGATTCCGTCGATTTTGCTAACTTCGTGAGACGTTCTGAAACCGTCGAAGAAGCTGATGAAAGGTACGCTGGATTCGAGAGTAGACAAATGAGCTACAAGCGATAAGTCCATGACTTCCTGAACGCTGTTTGAAGCGAGCATAGCAAAACCTGTCTGACGGCAAGCCATAACGTCTGAATGGTCGCCGAAGATGTTAAGAGCATGACCTGCAACGCTTCTTGCCGATACGTGGAAAACGGACGGAAGCAATTCGCCAGCGATTTTGTACATATTCGGAATCATAAGGAGTAAGCCTTGGCTTGCCGTGAAAGTGCTTGTTAACGCACCTGCCGCAAGTGAGCCGTGAACTGCGCCTGCCGCACCGGCTTCGGATTCCATTTCAGCGATTTTGAGAACGTTGCCCATAAGGTTCTTTCTGCCCTGTCCTGCCCATTCGTCGCAGTTTTCTGCCATAGGAGACGAAGGAGTGATAGGGTAGATGGCGGCTACGTCAGAGAACGCATAGGCTACGTGTGCCGCTGCGGTGTTGCCGTCGATAGTCATTTTTTTCATAAATACCTCCGAGATTTATCTAAATTTACTCTTTAACGCTATTATAATTCTATAAGCAATTTTAGTCAAACAATAAACGGGATATTTATTGGAAGTTTATACTATATTTATTATATTATAAACAATATAGAGCCGTAAAAAACGAGTACGCCGAAAGAAGGACGTAAAAGGGACAAAACAGCGTAAAACGTAAGGCGAAAAAGGTTGAGTTTTGAGGGAAACGGTAAAGAGTTTAGTGAAGCGGAAAACTTTGAAAAGGTAAATTCAGGTAAAAAAACCGCCGCCGTTACGGCAGCTAAAAAAATTCAGCTTTACGATTTAGTTCGGAAATTTTGTTATAATATGCGTTTTTACGTCAATATTAGTAGAACGAATAAAAACGTAAAATAAAACAGGCTATAAAAAATTGTCAAAAACGACTTAGGATGTTATAATGCATTTATGCCTCAAATCGAAGTAAAGAACGTAAAATTTACATATTCAAAAAAGGAAGAAAACGCTACGTACGCTTTAGGCGGCGTATCTTTTACCGTTGAAAAAGGCGAGTTTATTTCCGTTGTGGGTAAAAACGGTTGCGGAAAATCTACGCTTGCAAAACTGCTTAACGGGCTTTTCGAACCGTCTTCGGGCAAAGTCATCGTATGCGGATACGATACGGAAAACGAAGACACGATTTTTGAAATAAGGAAAAGGGCGGGTATGGTATTTCAGAATCCCGACAATCAGATGGTTGCGACTATCGTCGAGGACGATATTGCTTTCGGACCCGAAAATCTCGGCATACCGCCTAAAGAAATAGAAAGAAGAGTAGAATCGGCATTGAATACGGTGGGAATGAGCGAATACCGCCGCGCAACCGCGTCTAAACTCAGCGGCGGACAAAAACAGCGTATTGCAATCGCCGGCGTACTGAGTATGGAGCCGGAGATACTGATATTCGACGAAGCGACGAGCATGCTTGATCCTAAGGGCAGAGCGGAAGTTATGTCGGTTGCAAAGAAGTTGAACGCTCAGGGGATTACCGTCATAAACATTACGCATAATATGGACGAAGTCGCAATGGGCGACAGAGTTCTGGCACTAAGCGACGGAAAGATTGTTTTCGACGGTGTGCCTAAAGAATTGTTTAAAGATACAGGCGTTTTGAAAACCGCCAAACTTGATTTGCCGCCTGTGGCGAAATTCAGAAATATGCTGATAGAAAGAGGCGTAAAAGTAAGTGAAGACGTGTTGGAAGCGGACATTCTCGTGGAGGAGATATGGCAGTTATTGAAGTAAAAAATTTAAGCTACGTTTACTCCAAAAAGACGCCTTACGAAAAAAAAGCCGTTGATAACGTAAGTTTTGAAATCAACGAAGGAGAATTTTTCGGAATCGTCGGCGCGACGGGTAGCGGAAAGTCTACTCTTATTTCCCATTTCAACGTTTTAAACAAACCGCAAACGGGAAGCGTCACCGTTCTCGGAATGGACTGCTCGAATAAAAAAAATTTCCTTGCCGTAAGGTTCGGCGTGGGAATGGTTTTTCAATATCCCGAATATCAACTTTTTGAAGACACGGTGGCAAAGGACGTGGCGTTCGGACCTAAGAATATGAAGTTGCCTAAGGAAGAAATCGAACGCAGAGTGAAGGAGTCGTTGGACCTTGTAGGTTTGCCGTATGAAGTTTACGGCGAGCGTTCCCCGTTCGAATTGTCGGGCGGCGAAAAAAGGCGAGTGGCAATTGCAGGCGTAATTGCGATGGAACCGAAAATACTGGTACTTGACGAAGTTGCGGCAGGTCTTGACCCCGAAGGCAGAGAAGGTATTTTATCTCTTATCAAAAAATTGCAAAAGGAAAAATGTCCTACCATAGTTTTGATTTCTCACAATATGGACGATATCGCCGCTTTGTCGGACAGAATTCTCGTTATGTCGAACGGAAAAGCCGAACTTCTCGATACGCCTAAAGAAGTGTTCAGAAACGTAAAAAAGATGACGGACTTAGGACTCGGATTGCCTACCGCAACCAGAATGCAGGTAGAGCTTGCCGCAAAAGGAATGAAATTCGACGACGTTTGCGTAACGTTTGAAGAACTTGCAAACCGGCTCAAAGAAATAAAGGAAAGGGGGAACGGCTATGTTTCGTGATATTTCTTTCGGACAATATTATCCCGCGTCTTCTCCCGTGCACAGACTTGACCCGAGAATCAAACTTGTTCTTACTGTTTTGTATATAGTCACGATATTTTTTATACAGACGTATTTCAGCTATCTCGTAACGTTTGTGTTTTTGGTGTTTATCATACTCTTGTCGAGAGTGCCTATGTTGTCGGTGTTAAAATCGATTAAGGGCGTAATCTTTTTGGTTGTGTTCGCTTCCGTCTTGAATCTCTTTTTCGTAAAAACGGGAGAGGTGATATACGAAAAGCAGATAACGTCCGTATGGCATTTTATGATAACCTGGGACGGCGTTCATAACAGTATAAAACTTACTTTAAGACTCGTTCTTCTCATCGCCGGCGCTTCGATAATAACTTTGACGACGACTCCAATGAGTTTAACGGACGGCGTGGAAAGTCTTTTGAAACCTTTAAAGGTCGTCAGATTTCCCGTTCACGACGTGGCGATTATCATGAGCATTGCTTTGAGATTTATTCCTACCTTGCTCGAAGAGACGAACAAAATCATAAACGCACAAAAGGCAAGGGGAGCGTCGTTCGATACGGGCGGAATTTTTAAAAGAGCAAAGGCAATGCTGCCGATTCTTATTCCGCTTTTCGTCAGTGCTTTCAGAAGAGCGGACGAGCTTGCGTTTGCGCTCGATTCACGTTGCTATAACGCAACGGAGAAAAGAACGAAAATGAAGAAACTGAAGATGCATTTCTCCGACCTTGTGGCAACCGTTATAACGGCTGGCTATGCAACTTTTATTTTCCTTGACAGATATTACTTTATGGGACTTGACCATATACTGTTTCCGGGGGTGTTTTAATGCGGTTTAAACTTACTGTGGAATACGACGGAACGAAATACCACGGTTGGCAAAAGCAGGAAAACGCATTGACCGTGCAGGAGACGCTCGAAAAGGCTTTGGCGAAACTCGGAATAAATGCGACGACTACTGCAAGCGGACGAACGGACAGCGGCGTTCATGCAAAAGGTCAGGTAGTGCATTTTGACGGCGACGTAAAGATTCCGTGCGAAAGTTTGCCGCTTGCGATAAATTCATATCTGCCTTCCGACGTTGCGGTCGTAAAATGCGAAAAGGCGGCGGACGATTTCAATGCAAGGTTCGACGCGAAAAGAAAAACTTACTGTTACAGAATGTACGTTTCGAGGCTAAGACATCCGCTTTTGGAAAACAATCATTATCACGTAACGGGTAACATAGATTTGGAAAAAATGAAAAGCGCGGCGAAGGTCATCGAGGGCGAACACGATTTCAAGTGTTTCGAAGCGTCCGGGTCGACGGTAAGCGACACGGTAAGGACGATTTACGAAATTAAAATTAAAACGACAGAGCTTATCGATTGCCGTGAAATCGAAATTTACGTTACGGGCAACGGCTTTTTGTATAATATGGTGCGAATCATAGCGGGCACTCTTCTTTACGTCGGTCAGGGAAAGTTGTCCGTTGACGACGTGAAAAACATTCTGGAGAATAAGGACAGAACGGCGGCGGGGAAAACGCTTTCCGCAAAAGGACTGACTCTCGAAGAAGTGGTTTACGAATAAACCGCTTTTTTAATTTTTAAACTGGCCGTCGAAAAACTTCGGAAACGAAAATAATTTAAGTCTTGCTTATAAGTATAGACTTTGCTTATAAGACGCGACGGGATTAAAAGAACAAAACGCGTCGGGGTACAAAGAGAGTAAACGGCGTTGTTATTGCGCGTTATAATCGATATAAATATAATTTGATAACTTTTAAAAAATTTAAAAAGTATCGAAAAGTTGTGCATTTTGCTTGACATAATTTTCAATTTTTCATATCATTATATGGCTAATTTGGTTACTATGCCGTGAGGACTAGCCCCCTGAATGGCATTGACTAATAAAACACATACCCATTCGGAGGTTACATCATGAGTAAGGATTTGCAAGCTTTTGCAAAAAACAATAAAACTTTTATGCCTACGGCAGAAACGGTTGAAAGAAAGTGGTATATCATCGATGCAACGGGTTTGGTTCTCGGTAGACTTGCTAGTCAAGTTGCGTCAATTTTGAAGGGCAAGAATAAACCAACCTATACGCCGCACGTCGACACGGGCGACAACGTTATCGTGATAAACTGTGATAAAGTCGTTTTGACAGGCAAGAAGTTGGAGCAAAAATACTATCGCTATCATACCGGTTATATCGGCGGTTTAAAAGAAATTCAATATAAGAAACTTATGAACGAGAAGCCGGATTTTGCAGTTTATAGAGCAGTCAAAGGTATGCTTCCTAAAAACAGCCTTGGAGCACAAATGCTTAAAAAGCTTCGTGTTTATGTCGGTTCGGAACATAACCATCAGGCACAACAGCCAATCGAGCTTAAAATCGAGGATTAAGGAGTGAGTTATGGCAACTAAAAAAGCAGTTAAAAAAGTTCAATATATCGGAACGGGCAGAAGAAAATCTGCAATCGCCCGCGTCCGCCTTATTCCCGGCGGAGAAGGTCAGATTATAATCAACAAACGTTCTCTCGAAGAATATTTCCCGCTTGATACGACGAGACTTATCGTAAATCAACCGCTTGTAGCGACGGACACAAAAGATAAGTTCGACGTATACGTAAACGTTAAAGGCGGCGGAATCACAGGACAGGCAGGAGCTATCAGACACGGTATCGCAAGAGCTCTTTGCACTGTAGACAGCGCGGCATATCGTCCAACGCTTAAAAAAGCCGGCTTCCTTACGCGTGACCCTAGAGTCAAAGAAAGAAAGAAGTACGGACTTCACAAAGCGAGAAAAGCTCCGCAATTCAGCAAGAGATAATCGAATTAAAAAAACCGACTTTAAAGTCGGTTTTTTATTTGTGAAATCGTAAGCGCCGATATGGCTTTCCGAAATTCGCAATGCGATTATTATAAAAACATTGAAAAATTTATCCTTTTGCGTTACAATAAAAACACTTAAAGTATTTAACGTGTAAATACTTATAGAAGTTCGGGAAAATATTTGGATATAGTAGTTCGTCTTAGATATATTGAACCTATATAAAGCAGAAAATAATATTGGACCTATATAAAGCAGAAGATAAGGGGTAACAAAACATGAGAAAAAAAGCGACGATTTACGGAGTATTGCTTGCGGCGGGGCAAGGGTCACGCTTCGGCAGACCAAAACAATTTATGCCGATTGACGGAAAACCGCTTCTTGCATACAGTCTCGAGGTTTTTCGCTCTGCCGTCGATTGTCTCGTGATTGTCGTCGACAAAAAACATGTTGCAGACGTAGAACCGTATTCGGGCAAAAATACTTTTGTCGTAGAAGGCGGAGACACAAGAGGTAAATCGCTTTTGAACGCTTTGGAATTTATAAAGGACAAGGGTGCCGAGTCGGATGATATAGTCGTGACGCACGACGCGGCAAGACCGTTTGTTACAAAAGAATTGATAGACAGGTCAATCGTTTTGGCGGAAGAATACGGCGCTTCTTCGGCCGGTATGAAAATTACGGATACGGTCGTTAAAGTCGATTATGCTTTCGACGTGATAGAGAGCGTAGACAGAAACAGCATTATGACCGTGCAGACGCCGCAAACGGTTAAATTCGGAATTATAGATAAATACAGCGAAGGCATTGAGCAGTTCACCGATTTATCTACCTTGCTGTTGTCCAAAGGACAGACCGTTAAAGTTTTCAACGGAAACAGCGACAATATGAAAGTCACTTATCCCGGTGATTTGAAAGAGGTAGAACGAATACTTGAAAAAATCGGCGAATAACATAAGGCGAATAGCATAAATTGTAACATCATACAAACTTAAATTGTAACGCGCGACGGATTTTAATTTGAGTTTTGTTTTAAAGTGTAAGCCGTGAAAGGTTGAACGATAGCGGCAAGTCAAAAGGTAAGTAGGTATTAAGGCGGCAGATTTTACGGCGAAACGTAGAGCCGATAGGCTGTAAAAGGCAAAGGATACGTAAATATAATTAAGCAAAAAGGAATAGACTTAAAAGGAATAGACGATATGTTCAGAATCAAAGACGATATATTGGTTTCGTATTACGGCGATGAAAAGGAAATCGTGGTGCCGTTCGGAATCAGAGAAATAAGAGAATATGCTTTTTTGGATTGCGTGCAGATTGAAGAAATCAATTTGCCCGATTCGGTTGAAATAGTTGAGGCGAGGGCGTTTTACGGTTGCAAAAATCTCAGAACGGTCGACGTGCAACGAGCCGTTCTTCCGTTGGGATTCGACGACAAATGGCTTGAGGGAACAAAAGCTACGTTTACGCTTATTGAACAGTCTGCCTACGACGGAGATATTCCTGACGGAATAGAAATCGAAAACGATTCGATAGTCGGTTATAGCGGAACGGCAAGCGAACTTACGATTCCCGACGGTATTGGCAGTATAGGCGATAAAGCGTTTTTTGGATGCAAAACTTTAAGGAAGGTTGTTATCAGCGACGGCGTAACGTCAATAGGGAAAAGAGCATTCGCCCATTGCGACGGACTTGAAACGGTCGTAATGTCCGACAGCGTTAAAAAAATCGACGATAGCGCGTTCGAAGAGTGCAGAAATCTTAAAAACATTGTTTTGTCGAAAGGACTTAAAAAGATTGGAAAAAACGCATTCCTTTATTGCGTAAGCCTCGATAAAATAGTAATTCCCGACAAGGTTACCACAATCGGAGTGAGCGCATTCGGCGGATGCAACGTAAAAAGGATAACCATTCCTGCAAGCGTAACGGAGATAGGAGAAAGTGCGTTCTGGAATTGTCCGCTCGATATCAGAAAAGTCGAAGGAAACAATTTTCATTTCCAAGGCGGCGCTTTGTATGATAGAAACGGCAAGATCATATGGAAGAAATAACCTGTTTAATTTAAGACGAAAGTTTTTGATAAAAGAGGCAGTCTTTGAAAAAATGTAAAAATTTACGTTTTGCCGATATTGGAATTTGACTTATATGAAAACAACTTAAACGAAAACGGCGTTTTGCTTTTTTGCAAGACGCCGTTTTAAATTCGAATAGCAAACGTAATTGAAGCGGAACGTGAGCAAGTATAATTATTAGGTTAAAAACAGTTAGGCGTTGAAGATTTTTCCCGGTCGGTAGGCGGTTAAGTTTATTTCTATTTTTACTATATTGCAAAATTGTAAACTTTTAGGCGCTGTATCTACGCTTTTAAATGCTTCGCGTTTTAACGCTCGAATTGCAAAGGCAAATTTTCAGTCGGAATAATTGTTTTAACGGTTTAAGGTCAATAGCCTGAAATATGAAGCAAATTGAGGGGCATAAATTATAAATTTTATTTCATTTGTATACGGTTGACCCGGATAAATTAAAAGAGTCCGCTTAGGACTCCGTAACGCTGAAAGCGACGTTTGCACAAAAAGAAATTTGTCTTGATTTGTTCGTCGATTTTCTTCAGTCGTTTTGTGCTTTTACAAGCGTTACCGCCGCAAAACTTGCTATTGCGTCTCCGCCGCCGATATCGCCTACGCCTTCGTTTGTAGTTGCCGATATGCCGATTTTCGATTTATCGATTTTCGTAACGCTCGATAGTCTTTCTTTAAACTCATCGATATAAGGCGATAGAACGGGCGTTTCGGCAATAATGGAAATCGAAACGTTGTTTAATTTATAGCCTTTCGTTTTTGCTATGTTTAATACTTCCAGAAGCAGGGCGCAACTGTCCGCCTTTTTATAACGGTCGTCGTTTGTCGGGAAAAAGTGTCCTATGTCGTTTTCGCCGAGAGCGGAGAGAACGGCGTCCATAACTGCGTGAACGGGAACGTCGCCGTCCGAATGGGCAATAAAGCTTTTTTGCGACGGAATTTTTACTCCGCACAAAATTATTCCCTCGCCGTCGGTGAGACGATGGATATCATAACCGACGCCCGTCAGTATCGAGTCGGTAGGTTTTGATTTTACTCTTTCCATTCTTATTTTCATAACTTAATCAGACGTACCTTTGATTATATTGGGTGACGAGTTTTAGCAAAATACGAGCATTTGTTTTCAAATAAGTTTTCGTTAAGTTAATGCCGTATCGATTTAAAACGATTTATCGTCGGTTGCGACTCTGCCGAAGTTTGAAAAGCTGTCAAGCGATTTGACGGAAAATTTTTAAAAATTATTGTATAATTTCGTATAATTCCGTCGGGTTTTTGTTTCCGAGTTTTTCGTCCGTAGAAAGCACTTTAAACGTAAGTCCTTTATCTCCGAAAGCCACTTTTACCACGTCGCCGACCTTAATTTCCTTGGAAGGTTTGGCGGTTTTACCGTTAATTTCTATTCTGTTGCCGTCGCAGGCTTCTTGCGCAACCGTTCTGCGCTTAATTATGCGTGAAACCTTTAAAAACTTGTCTATTCTCATATTGAGCGAAAAAATCTCCTTAAAAATAAAAAATTCAAACATTTTAAAGAAATTGCCTAAAAATGCTTGACTATTGAAATTGTTATTAGTACAATTAAAAACTGCCTTATAATACAATTATTCTGCCCCATAGTACACTTTGGGGTTTGGGGTTTTTGTCGTTAAAAGTAGTATAAAATAACGAAACACAAAAAACAAGAGTTTTTTTAAAATTGTTCGCAAAAATTTTTCAAGGAGCGTAATATGTCTCAAAAAATTCACAAGGAAAAATACGGAAATACCGAAAGAATGACGTTTTCTACAATTAAAAACGTACTCGATATACCGTATCTTATTGCAGTGCAAAAGGATTCCTACAACAGCTTTAAAGACGAAGGTATAAGCGAAGTCTTTAAAGACTATTCTCCAATCAACGACTTCGCAGGAAGAATGAAGTTGGAGTTTTTAGGTCATTCCCTCGAAGGCGAACCGAAATACACTATCAAAGAGTGTAAAGATCGCGACGCCACCTACGCCGTTCCGCTTAAAGTCAAAGCAAGACTTACTAACAACGAAACGGGCGAAGTTATCGAACAGGAAGTATTTATGGGCGATTTCCCGCTCATGACCGAATCGGGTTCCTTTATTATTAACGGTGCAGAGCGTGTTATCGTCAGCCAGATTGTAAGAAGCCCGGGTGTTTACGGACTTGAATCTAAAGATAAAAACGGCGTAACGAGATTCGGCACACAGGTTATTCCTAGCCGTGGCGCTTGGCTCGAATTCGAGCAAGACGCAAGCGACGTTTCGTGGGTTAAGGTTGACAGAACCAGACGTATTACGACAACGACTTTGCTCAGAGCTTTGGGCATCGGTACCGACGAAGAGTTGAGAAATCTTTTCGACGGCGACGATATGATTGAAAACACCATTGCAAAAGACGGAAACTGCAAGAGCGTTGAACAGGGCAAACTCGATTTGTTCAAGAGGCTGCGTCCGGGCGAAGTCCCTACGATGGACGGTGCGGAAGCATTGCTCCGCAATACTTTCTTCGATTATAAGAAGTATGAAATGTCAAGAGTAGGTCGTTATAAATATAACGAAAAACTTTCGATTGCAAACCGCATCGAAGGCAGAGTGCTTGCCGAAGATATAATTTCTCCGATAACGGGCGAAGTTTTGGCTACGGCAGGTGAAACCGTTTCGGAAGAAAAGGCAAAAGAAATTCAGAACAACGCAGTCAACGTTGCTTTCGTTCGACTTGCAGACGGTTCAAGATTTAAAGTTATAGGCAACAATACGGTTGACCTTGACGCTTTTGTGGATTGTAAGCCTCGTGAAATAAAAATCATGGAAAAGGTTTATTATCCTGAACTTAAAAAGATTCTCGATGCCTATTCCAAAAACGACGAGAGAGTCGCCGCCTGCAAAGCAAGCGCGGATATTCTCGTGTCAAAGCATATAACGACGGACGATATAATTTCTATCGTCAGCTATAATCTCGGTCTCAGAAAGGGACTCGGAAAGGGCGACGATATCGACCATTTGTCGAACAGACGTATAAAAGCCGTCGGCGAACTTTTGCAGAATCAATTCAGAATAGGTATTTCGAGACTTGAAAGAGTTATCAAAGAAAAGATGAGCACAACGCAGGAAAATGTTGAGATTACTCCGCAGACGCTTATCAATATCAGACCTATTACGGCGGCAATTAAAGAATTCTTCGGTTCTTCTCAGTTATCGCAATTTATGGATCAGCCGAACCCTATTGCAGAACTTACTCACAAGAGAAAGTTGTCGGCATTGGGCCCTGGCGGTCTTAACAGAGAAAGAGCTACTTTCGACGTCCGTGACGTTCACCACTCTCATTACGGAAGAATGTGTCCTATCGAAACCCCTGAAGGTCAGAACATAGGTCTTATCACTTCCTTGTCGACTTTTGCTAAAATCAACGAATACGGATTTATCGAAACTCCGTATAGAAGAATAGAAAAAGTCCTTGACGAAAACGGAAAAGTAGTTGACGTTTACGTAACGGACGAAGTCAGATATATGACTGCCGATATCGAAGATAAATATACGATTGCTCAGGCAAACGAAGAGTTGACGGAAGACGGACACTTTGTCAGAGAAAGAGTTATGTGCCGTATCCAGAACGATATCCGCGAAGTTCCTAACACGGAAGCCGATTATATGGACGTATCGCCGAAACAGCTTATATCCATAGCAACCGCTCTTATTCCGTTCCTTGAAAACGACGATACCAACCGTGCTCTTATGGGCTCTAACATGCAGCGTCAGGCAGTTCCTCTTCTTCGCCCTGAAGCACCTATGATTGCTACCGGCGTCGAACATAAAATCGCTTACGACAGCGGCGTTATGAAAACGGCAAAACACGACGGCGTGGTTAAATACGTCGATTCGGATAAAATCGAAGTTCTCACAAAAGACGGAAGTATCGACACTTACGAGTTGTCGAAATTCCAAAGAAGCAACCAGTCAACGTGCATCAATCAGAAACCGATAATAAATACGGGCGATAAAGTTGAAGCCGAAGTTAAGGACGCAAACGGCAATATCGTAAAAGAAGCTACGATTTTAGCAGACGGTCCTGCAACTCAGAACGGCGAACTTGCTCTCGGAAGAAATATTCTCATCGGCTTCATGTCGTGGGAAGGTTATAACTACGAAGACGCTATTCTTATTAACGAAGACCTTGTCCGCGACGACGTATTCACTTCTATCCACATCGAAGAATACGAAACGGAATCGAGAGACACAAAACTCGGCGAAGAACTTATAACGAGAGATATTCCTAACCTCAGCGACGACGCCCTTAAAAATCTTGACGAAGACGGTATCGTCAGAATAGGCGCCGAAGTTAAACCGGGCGATATACTCGTCGGTAAAGTAACGCCGAAGGGCGAAACGGAACTCACGCCTGAAGAAAGACTTTTAAGAGCTATTTTCGGTGAAAAGGCAAGAGAAGTCAGAGATACTTCTTTGCGCGTACCTAACGGCGAAGCAGGTATCGTTGTCGACGTAAAGATATTTACCAGAAAGAACAGAGACGAACTTGCACCGGGCGTAAACAAACAGGTCAGAGTTTACATAGCTCAGAAGAGAAAAATCTCCGTCGGCGATAAAATGGCTGGACGTCACGGAAACAAGGGCGTTATCTCCCGCGTTCTTCCTAAAGAAGATATGCCGTTTATGGCAGACGGTACTCCGCTTCAGATTGTTCTCAATCCGCTCGGCGTTCCGTCCCGTATGAATATCGGACAGGTTCTCGAAGTACACCTCGGACTTGTCGCTAAAATGCTCGGTTGGAAAGTCGCAACTCCTGTTTTCGACGGCGCGAACGAAAACGACATCAGAAAGCTCTTCAACGATATGGGCATGGTAAACGAAAAGGGAGAAGTCGACGGAAAGATTCAACTTTACGACGGAAGAACGGGCGAACCGTTTGAAAACAGAGTTACCGTCGGATATATGTATATGCTTAAACTTCACCACCTCGTTGACGATAAAATTCACGCTCGTTCGACGGGACCTTACAGCCTTGTTACGCAACAGCCTCTCGGCGGTAAAGCTCAATTCGGCGGACAGAGATTCGGTGAAATGGAAGTTTGGGCGCTTGAAGCATACGGCGCAGCTCATATGCTTCAGGAAATTCTTACGGTTAAATCCGACGACGTTGTAGGTAGAGTAAAAACGTACGAATCTATCGTAAAGGGTAACAATATCAGCGAACCGGGTATACCTGAAGCCTTTAAAGTTTTGGTTAACGAACTTAAAAGCCTTGCGCTCGATATCAAAGTACTTACCGAAGACCACGATGAAATTAAACTCCGTGGATACTCCGATGACGACGATTACGAACCGACGCTTGTCAAAGGCGACGAGTCGCTTGAAGAAATCGATATTCAAGGACAGTTCGCCAACTTCTCGGCCGATGATTCCGCAAATGCGTTCAACGTGTTTGACGACCAGGCGGACGATGAAGAATTGTCAAGCATATTCGGCAACGACAACGACGGAGAAAGCGATATTTCCGCATTGTTCGGCAATGGCGACGGCGACGACGCTGCTTCTTTGTTCGACGATGATAAATCGGATAAGGAGTAATAGGAGGTTTATATGTACGAGCTTTCAAATTTTGAATCAATTCAAATAGGTATTGCCTCTCCTGAGAAAATCAGAGAATGGTCTTACGGCGAGGTAACGAAACCTGAAACAATAAATTACAGAACGCAAAAACCTGAAAAGGACGGCTTATTCTGCGAAAGAATTTTCGGACCTACGCGTGACTGGGAATGTCATTGCGGAAAATATAAGAGAATCCGTTATAAAGGCGTTGTCTGTGAAAAGTGCGGCGTTGAAGTTACAAAGAGTAAAGTACGTCGTGAAAGAATGGGCCATATCGAGCTTGCTACTCCGGTTTCTCATATATGGTATTTCAGAGGCGTTCCGAGCAGAATTTCGCTTTTACTCGATATGTCTCCGAAAGAACTTGAACAAGTTTTATATTTCGTATCCTTCATTGTTCTTGATCCGGGCAACGTAACGGAAGTTAAAATCAACGAAGGAACGTCTAGCGAAGAAGTTATCAGAATTGCAAAGAAGTCCGTTATTTCCGATAAGGTCCAAAGAGCAATTCTCGAACAGTATAAAGATAACGCGGGAAGTTTCAGAGTCGGTATGGGCGCAGAAGCGGTTAAAGAACTTTTGCAGGAAATCGACCTCGAAAAGGACAGCGTTGAGCTTAAAGCCATCATTGAAAACAGTACCGGTCAAAAGAGACTTAAAGCTGTTAAGAGACTTGAAATCGTAGAAGCGTTCCGTATTTCGGGCAACCGTCCGGAATGGATGATTCTCGACGTTCTTCCTGTTCTTCCGCCTGAACTCCGTCCTATGGTTCAGCTTGACGGCGGCAGATATGCAACGAGCGACCTCAACGATTTGTATCGTAGAGTTATCAACCGTAACAACCGTCTTAAAAAGCTTACCGAACTCGGCGCTCCGGATATTATCGTTCGTAACGAAAAGAGAATGTTGCAGGAAGCTGTCGACGCTCTTATCGATAACGGCCGTAGAGGTAAAGCCGTAACGGGACCGGGCAGCCGTGACCTTAAATCGCTCAGCGGAATGCTCAGCGGTAAGCAGGGACGTTTCCGTCAGAATCTTCTCGGAAAACGTGTCGACTATTCCGGACGTTCCGTTATCGTCGTCGGACCTGAACTTAAACTTTATCAGTGCGGTCTTCCGAAAGAAATGGCGTTGGAACTTTTCAAACCGTTCGTTATGAAACGTTTGGTTGAAGAAAATCTTTGCCATAACATTAAGAGTGCAAAAAGATTCGTCGAAAACGGAAAGAATCAGGTTTGGGACATTCTTGAAGATATAATAAAAGACCACCCGGTATTGCTTAACCGTGCTCCTACACTTCACAGACTCGGTATTCAGGCTTTCGAACCTGTACTTGTCGAAGGCAGAGCAATCAAACTTCATCCGCTTGCTTGCGGCGCTTTCAACGCCGACTTCGACGGCGACCAGATGGCCGTTCACGTACCGCTTAGCATCGAAGCTCAGGCAGAAGCAAGAATTTTGATGCTTTCGACAAACAATATCTTGAAACTCAGCGACGGCAAGCCTATCGTTTCGCCTACGCAGGATATGGTTATCGGTTCGTATTATCTTACAATCGTTAAACCTGGTTCAATCGGCGAAGGCAAAATCTTCCGTTCGTTCGACGAAGCGGTAATGGCATATCAGGCAAAAGAACTTACTCTTCAATCGCTTTGCTATATCAGATTCGAGAAAGCTCATGAAGACGGAACGATTGAAAAGAAGATGCTTCATACAACGCTCGGCAGATGTATTTTCAACAATGCCATTCCGCAGGATATACATCTTTGCGACAGAACGGGCGGCAAAAACTTTATCGCTCTCGAGGTTGAAGGACTTCTCGGAAGCAATTGCTGTCTCGAACAGGAACAGCTCAAAGATTTGTTCAATACGTTTAAGGGCGCAAAAGTCGACGCAAATCTTGTCGGAGAATTCAACCGCATAATGAAGGGACTCAGACAGATAGACGAAGCGACCGCACAAAAAATCGTTGACGAAGCCAACAAAATCGACGTGCTTGATAAGTTCGACGACTTCGGACCGACGTCGACCGCAAAGGCCTTCCGTGACGCCGTTGAAAAAATTCTCGGCAAGAAAGCTTCCGCTGTCGGTAAAAAACAGTTGTCCAAAATCGTTGACGCCTGCTTTAAATATCACGGCGCAACCGAAACGGCAGTCGTTCTCGACAATATCAAAGCGTTGGGTTATAAGTACTCCACAATAGGCGCTATAACGACAAGCGTTTTCGATATGCACGTTCCTGAAGAGAAGAAAGATATCATTAAAAAGGCGGAAGAGGACGTCGTTAAAATCGAAAAGAATTTCAAACGAGGCATCCTCACCGAAGAAGAAAGATATAACAACGTCGTTAACATTTGGAAAGGCGCTTCCGACGAAGTTGAAAAAGCTCTCGTAAAAACGCTCGACGATTTCAATCCTATATGGATGATGGCAAGCTCCGGCGCTCGTGGTAACATGGGTCAGATTCGTCAGCTTGCAGGTATGCGTGGTCTTATGGCAGACCCGTCAGGTAGAACAATCGAACTTCCTGTTCGTTCTTCCTTCCGTGAAGGCTTGTCGGTTCTCGAATACTTCATTTCTTCGCACGGCGGTAGAAAAGGTCTTGCAGATACGGCATTGAAGACGGCAGACTCGGGTTACCTTACGCGTCGTCTCGTAGACGTATCTCAATACGTTATAGTAAGAGAGCAGGATTGCGGCGATACAAAGGGTACCGAAGTAGTTGCGATAAGAGACGGTAATACCGAAATCGAAGGATTGGCAGACAGAATCGCAGGCAGATTTACAATCAATCCGATAACGAATCCTAAAACGGGTGAAATTATCGTTGAAGCCGATCAGATGATAACGGACGACCAGGCACAGGCGATAGTTGAAGCCGGAATAGAAAAAGTTACGATAAGAAGCATACTTACTTGTAAAACCAAAAACGGCGTTTGCGCTAAATGTTACGGAAAGAACATGGCTAGCGGAAACCCTGTCAAACTCGGCGAAGCAGTCGGTATCATTGCCGCTCAGTCAATCGGCGAACCTGGTACGCAGCTTACAATGAGAACCTTCCACTCGGGCGGCGTTGCAACGGGCGACGATATTACTCAAGGTCTTCCTCGTGTCGAAGAATTGTTCGAAGCGAGAAATCCTAAAGGTCAAGCGGTTATCACGGAAATCGCAGGCGTTGTTTCCATCGAATCGAAAGAAAACGGAAAGAACGAAATTACGGTTACGGGAGCAGACGGAGAAGCTAAAGTATATTCTCTTCCGTTCGGTGCAAAACTTAAAGTCGCAAACGGCGATATGTTGGAGCCGGGCGACCCGTTGACAAAAGGTTCAATCAATCCGCAGGATATGCTTAAAGCAAAAGGCGTCAAGGGCGTTCAGGATTATATAACCAAAGAAGTACAATCCGCTTACCGTTTGTCCGGTGTTGAAATCAACGACAAACACATCGAAGTCGTCGTTCGTCAGATGCTCAATAAAGTCAGGATCGAAAAACAAGGCGACACCGATATGCTTCCGGGAACGCTTGTCGATATCTTCACTTACGAAGAAGAAAACAGCAAAGTTCTTGAAAACGGCGGAGTTCCTGCAACGGCAAAGAGAACGCTTCTCGGTATTACAAAAGCTTCTCTTGCAACCGAATCCTTCCTTTCGGCGGCGTCCTTCCAGGAAACGGCAAGAGTTCTTACCGAAGCTGCTATCAAAAATAAAATCGACCCGCTTATCGGTATCAAGGAAAACGTTATCATCGGTAAACTTATCCCTGCAGGTACGGGTATGAAGAATTACAAAAACATAACGACCGTTCCGAGCGAACGTCAGCAAGCAGAGGAAACGGAAGACGTTACGGAAGAAACAGGAGAAAATTAATGTCTAAAAGATTATTTACGTCCGAAAGCGTTACGGAAGGGCATCCTGACAAGGTATGCGACCAGATAGCCGACGCGCTTTTGGATAAATATCTGGAACAAGACCCTGAATCGAGATGCGCAATCGAAGTTTGCGCAACGACGGGAGTTATCTTTGTTTTCGGCGAAGTGACGTCGAAAGCGGTTGTCGATATTCAAAAGACAGTGCGTGAAGTCGTTGAAGACGTCGGATACAATTCGAGCGAAATCGGTTTCGACGCCAAAACGTGCGCAATATTGTCGTCTCTTCACGAGCAATCGCCGGATATCGCACGTGGCGTTGACGAAGCTACGGAATACGTCGGTTGCGATGAGTTCGATAAGACGGGCGCAGGCGACCAGGGTATGATGTTCGGTTACGCCACAAACGAAACGAAAGAGTTTATGCCGCTTGCCATTGTGCTTGCCCATGCTCTTTCCAAAAGACTTGCCGAAGTCAGAAAGAAAGGAATTATCGATTATTTGCGTCCTGACGGAAAAACTCAGGTAACAGTCGAATACGACGGCGATATGCCGAAAAGAGTCGATACCATCGTAGTTTCGTGTCAGCACGACGAAGAGGTGGATAACGACACGATTTTAAAGGACGTAGTCGAATACGTAATAGAAAAAGCTATTCCTAAAAATTTAATCGACGACGATACGAAAATATACGTAAATCCTACGGGAAGATTCGTAACGGGCGGACCTAACGGCGACAGCGGCGTTACGGGAAGAAAGATTATCGTCGATACGTACGGCGGATACTGTGCGCACGGCGGCGGCGCCCTTTCGGGCAAGGACGCAACGAAGGTAGACAGAAGCGCATTTTATATGGCAAGATACGTCTGCAAAAATCTCGTTGCGGCAGGAGCGGCACGCAAGTGCGAATTGCAGATAGCTTATGCAATCGGTATGGCTCGTCCTATCTCGGTATCGGTTAATACTTTCGGCACGGGCGTCATATCCGACGATAAAATCGAAGAGATTGTGAAGAAAGTGTTCGATTTCAGACCGCTTGCAATCATAAACCATTTGAAACTTACAAGACCGATATACAGAGAGACGTCCAATTACGGACATCTCGGAAATTCCGAATTTCCGTGGGAAAAGCTCGATAAAGTCGAAGCTATCGAAAAAGCTCTTGCAAAGTATATGATTTAAATTATGCATATAGACGGTGAAATTAAAAACATAATATTTCGCAACGAAGAAACGGGATACAGCGTTTTGGAGTTGCTTACCAGCGGCGGTGAACTCATCACCGCCGTCGGCATATTTCCGCCGATAAGCGAAGGTCTTGTTCTTTCGCTCGACGGCGATTTTAAACGTCGCAATCAATACGGATTGCAATTTGAAACGGAAAAATATTTCATTTCCGACCCCGTTAAATTAGAATCGATTAAAAAATATTTATCAAGCGGACTTATCAGAGGACTTGGCAAAGTTACGGCGCAGAATATAATAGATAAGTTCGGTTTAAGCACGCTCGATTATATGTCGAAGCCGCATGAGCTTGCCCGGGTAAACGGTATATCCTTAAAAAGGGCAACCGAATTTTCGGTGGCGTTTGAAAAGGCAAGAAAGGCGCAGGAAACGGTTATTTTTTTGCAAGGGCTCGGCGTCAGCATAAATATGAGCCTCAAAATTTACAGAGCTTACGGCAACGGAACGGTTGATAAGGTAAAAAAGAATCCGTACATGCTCGTTGAAGATATCGACGGAATAGGCTTTATCACGGCGGACGGAATCGCAGCCACGTTAGGTATAGCAAAAGACAGCGACGTAAGAATAAGCGCAGGCATAATCCACACTTTAAAGGAAGCGGCGGCAAGAAGCGGTAATACGTATTTGCCGAGAGAGCAACTTGTAGAATCAGCGGTGAAGCTTTTAAAGATTGGCAGCGATAACGACAGAGCAAGAGTGAGCGAAAATCTCGACGACCTTATACTGTTAGGGCAATTAAAGTCGGTGGATATTTCGGGAAACAAGGCGATTATGCTCGTTAAATTTTTCAATATCGAAAAAAGCATAGCGACAAGGTTTGTTAAGCTTGCCGAATTTAATCAGAATTTAAATACCGAATGCGATTTGGAGATTAGTCAATATGAAAAGGAAAACGGAATTGAACTTCACGAATCGCAAAGGGAAGCGGTAAAGGAAGCGGTAAACGGTTCGGTTGTAGTAATAACCGGCGGACCGGGTACCGGCAAGACTACCATAGTAAAATGTATTCTCGAATCGTTTAAGAATATGAAACTGAGAGTTGCGCTTTGCGCTCCGACGGGCAGAGCCGCCAAACGAATGACGGAAGCCACGGGCGTGGAAGCGAAAACCATTCACCGCCTTATAGATATAGAAAACGACGACAACGATTTTTCGTTCAGCGAATACAAGAAATTGCCGGTTGACGCAGTAATTGTCGATGAAGCCAGCATGGTAGACGAATACGTTTTCAACGCGTTGCTTAAATCTGTCAGTCTGTCGACGAAACTCATAATCGTAGGCGACGGCGACCAGTTGCCGTCGGTTGGCGCGGGAAACGTGTTGCACGATATCATAAAAAGCAAGATTTGCCCCGTAAAGGCATTGACTCATATTTACAGACAGGCACAAGAAAGCGGAATCGTTATGTCGGCGCATGCGAT
Source organism: Christensenellales bacterium (assembly GCA_051883555.1). Classification (GTDB taxonomy): domain Bacteria; phylum Bacillota; class Clostridia; order Christensenellales; family CAG-917; genus CAG-917. The sequence continues at coordinate 21,960 of JBJETY010000008.1, forward strand.
AAATTCCGGAAGAATGCCTTCGCTGGATAACTCATACAAAGATTTTTATTTTATCGAACTTTCCGATTCGGAAAAGATAAAGGACGAAATAGTCGGTTTATGCACGAAAAGACTGCCGAAATATTTAAACATCAGTCCGTTTGAAGTGCAAGTGCTGTCACCTATGAAAAAGGGAATAAGCGGAACGACGAGTTTAAATTCCGTTTTGCAAAACGAACTTAACCCAAAAACTGCAGGCGAGAAAGAACTATATTACGGCGATACCGTTTTCAGAAAGGGCGATAAGGTTATGCATACGCAAAACAACTATCAACTTAGTTGGGCGTTGGAAAAGGATAATCACTATGAAAGGGGCAAGGGCGTTTTTAACGGCGATATAGGGACTATCGAACTTATCGACAAAGAAAACTTTATCGTAAAATTCGAGGACGGAAGACAAGTCAACTATTCCACCTCGGATTTGGAGCAACTGTCCCTTGCTTATGCTACGACCATACACAAATCTCAGGGTAGCGAATTCGACGCCGTGGTAATATCGCTCGAAGCAAATTTTCTTTTGCAGTCGAGAAATTTAATATATACGGCGGTTACGAGAGCGAAAAAAATGGCGGTACTTGTCGGAAGCTCAAAAACGTTAAAGAGTATGATTTCAAAAAATCAGACGGAAAGATACACGCTGCTTAAACACTTTATTGAAAGCGAGGCGGACGACGGTGAAAGCAGATAAGTTTTTTGCGGCAATAAGAAACGCAGTATATCCCGAAAACGAAACGTGCGATTTATGCGGAAACGAATTGCCTTTTAAAAGCAGATTGAATCTTTGTTCGGAATGTCTTTCCAAACTTGAATTCAACAACGGCAGGATATGTTTAAGGTGTGGTTCGCCGATTTTAAACGAGGCGGACTATTGTCTCAGATGCGAAAACAGAGTAAACGCTTTTAGATATAACAGAAGTCCGTTGCTTTACGAAGGACTTGCAAAGAAAACCGTTTTATCTTTTAAATACGGCGAAAAGCGGTATTTGTCCGAGTTTTTGGGAAAACTTATGACGGATGAATTTATAAAGAACGATATGCAAGCTTCCGTTGCTACGTTTGTCCCTATGACGAAGAAAGAGAAAAAGAAGAGAGGATACAATCAGGCGGAACTTCTTGCCGACTGCGTTGCAGGCAATTTAAAATTGGATTTAAGAGAACTTCTCGTAAAGAACGGAGAAACGCCCGAACAAAAGAAACTTTCCGCAAAAGAGCGAGAGGAAAATATGAAAGGAATATTCGGTTGCACGGCAGATTTAAAAGGTAAAGAAGTTTTGCTTATCGACGACGTTTTTACAACGGGCGCGACTGCAAACGAATGCGCAAAGCAACTTATAAAGGCGGGAGCTAACGGCGTTGTTGTGTTGACGGCGGCGGTAACGTCCTTGAAACCGCATATATCTTAACCGTTTGACAAAAACGGCGTGCAAATGTATTATAAATATCTAGGAGTGAATATGGGACTTTTTGGAAACGAAAACAAAAGACAAATTAAAAAGCTTGAGAAGATAGCGGGAAAGATAGAATTGCTTTCCGACGAATTCAAGGCGCTTTCCAACGAGGCTCTTACGGCAAAGACGGAAGAGTTTAAAAAAAGGATAGCGGACGGCGAAAAGCTCGACGACCTTTTGCCCGAGGCTTTCGCCACTGTCAGAGAGGCTTCCGAAAGAGTTCTCGGAATGAGACATTTTCACGTGCAACTGCTCGGCGGAATTGCTTTGCATCAGGGACGTATCGCAGAAATGGCAACAGGTGAAGGTAAAACGCTTGTAGCGACGCTTCCTGCATATTTAAACGCGCTTACTGGAAAGGGCGTTCATATAGTTACCGTCAACGATTATCTTGCAAAGCGTGACGCATATTGGATGGGCAAACTTTACAAATTTTTGGGACTTTCCGTCGGTATTGTCGTTCCGCAAATGAACCATGCCGATAAAGTTTTATCTTACAATGCGGATATAACCTATTGCACGAACAACGAACTCGGTTTCGATTTTTTGCGCGATAACATGGTCGTTTCAAAAAAGGACAAAGCGCAAAGAGGACTCAATTTTGCCATTCTCGACGAAGTCGACTCTATATTGATTGACGAAGCGAGAACGCCGCTCATTATTTCAGGCAGGGGAGAAAAGTCAAGCGACCTTTATAAATCGGCAAACGCATTTGCGAGAGGACTTCGCGACGGCGAAGATTTTTCGATAGACGAAAAGGAAAAAACCGTTGTGTTGACCGATGAAGGCACGGCAAAAGCGGAAAAATTCTTTAAAGTCGAAAACCTTGCCGATATGGAAAACAACGAGCTTTATCATCATATCTGTCAGGCGCTTAAAGCCCACTTTATTATGAAAAAGGACCGCGACTATATCGTGTCGGACGGCGAAGTGCTTATCGTCGACGAATTTACCGGCCGTGTTATGGTTGGTCGTCGTTACAGCGAAGGTCTTCATCAGGCGATAGAAGCGAAAGAAGGCGTCGTAATAAGAAGCGAAAACAAAACTCTTGCGACAATCACCTTCCAGAACTTTTTCAGAATGTATTCCAAACTTTCGGGTATGACCGGTACGGCGAAAACGGAAGAAGACGAATTTAAGGGCATATACAAACTCGACGTCGTCACGATTCCGCCTAACAAGCCGTCGCAAAGAATCGACGAACACGACAGAATTTATACAACCGTAAAGGGAAAGATGAAAGCGGTCGTCGAAGAAATAGAAAATTGTCATAAAAACGGACAACCCGTACTTGTAGGTACGGTTTCGGTTGAGAAGTCGGAAGAGCTTTCAAAGACGTTGAAGCGAATGAGCATTCCGCATACCGTGCTTAACGCAAAGCAACATAAAAAGGAAGCGGAAATTATCGCACAGGCGGGAAGATACGGCGCCGTTACGATTGCTACCAATATGGCAGGTCGTGGTACGGATATAAAACTTGGCGGAAACCCTGAATATCAGGCAAGACAAAGGCTTGAAAAAGACGGCTACGACGAAGCTACAATCGAAGCGGCGGTTTCCATTTTGCCGAGCGACGACCAGTCGGTGAAAAAGGCGAAAGCCGAATACGAACGCCACTTGAAAGATTTCGAAGAGATTTGCAACAGAGAAAAGGAAGAAGTCATAAAAGCGGGCGGACTCAGAATTATCGGAACGGAGCGTCACGAGTCGAGACGTATCGATAATCAGTTGCGTGGTCGTGCGGGACGTCAGGGCGACGTCGGCTCGACGGTGTTCTACATTTCCATGGAAGACGACGTTGCAAGAATATTCGGCGGCGACAGAATGAAGCAGATTGCCGAAATGTTCAAAATGGACGAGGATATGGCGATAACGAGCGGACTCGTTACGAAACAGATTGAAAGGGCTCAGCTTATGGTTGAGTCGAGAAATTACAGCATAAGAAAGACAGTTTTAAGTTACGACGACGTTATGAACGCACAGCGTTCAATCATTTATACCGAACGCGGAAAAGTTCTCGACGGTCTTGACGTACACGACCAGATACTCGATATGATTGACGGACTTGCCGAACATATTATTTCGACGTACGCCGATTATAAGCAGGACTACACGACGTGGGATTACGAAGCGTTCAACGCGGCTCTCGAAAGGCAGATGCTCCCTGAGGGCAGCAACGTTATAACGGAAAAACTTGCTTCTCATTACGACGTATACAAACTTAAAAAAGCGGTTATGGACATAGCTTTGCCTAGCTATGAACAAAAGATAGAAAAGGCAAAGGCTGACGGAATAGATTTCGGCGAAATCGAAAGACTCATTCTTTTGAAAACGGTCGACGCAAAATGGATGGACCATATCGACCAGATGGACGCTCTTCGCCGCGGTATAGGTTTAAGAGGACTCGGACAGCGTGACCCGGTCATTTCATACCGTGAAGAAGGATGGGGAATGTTCGACGATATGATTGACCGTATTCATAACGACACGGCGGGAATTTTGCTTAAAGTTACGGTTGAGAAAAACGAAAACGGAAACAAAGAAAAAATGGCGGTAAACAAGGTAACGGCAAAAGCCGTGCCGAAAAAAGCGGAAGTCGGCAGAAACGACCCTTGTCCGTGCGGAAGCGGAAAAAAATATAAACAGTGTTGCGGTAAAAACAATGATTGATACAATAGGCAGAAAAAACAGAATAAACGAACTTATTGACACGCTTAGCATTGCCTATGCTTCGATATCGCCCGACAAGATAAAAGCGGAAATAAAAAGACTTACGGAAATCGAACACGGCGACGGCTTCTGGAACGACGTCGAAAACGCTCAGAAAGTGTCGAAAGAATTAAAAAGGCTGGAAGCCAAAATCGAAAAATTCGAAAAGCTCGAAGGCAAATTGAAAGACGCTTTAGATACGGTTGAGATTTTAGAACTCGAACCGGACGAAAGCATAGTCGAAGACCTTGACAAAGATATCGACTCTCTTTCAAACGCCGTGGAAGAAATTCGTCTGGCTACGCTGCTCAGCGGAAAATACGACGGGCTTAACGCAATTATGACGTTGCACGCAGGCGCGGGCGGCACGGAAGCTCAGGACTGGGCAAGTATGCTTTACAGAATGTATACCAGATATCTTGAATCGAAAGATTATAAGGTAACGGAGCTTGATAAGTTGGACGGCGACGAAGCAGGGATAAAAAGCGTTACGTTTAAAGCGGAAGGCGACAACGCATACGGCTATTTAAAGGCAGAAAAGGGCGTTCACCGACTTGTCAGAATTTCGCCGTTCGACGCAAACAGCAGACGTCATACGTCTTTTGCCTCTCTTGAAGTCATGCCTGAAATTATCGACGACGCGGATATCGTAATCCGTCCGGAAGATTTGAAAGTCGATACGTACAGAAGTAGCGGAGCGGGCGGACAGCACGTCAACAAAACGGAATCGGCCATAAGAATTACGCATATACCAACGGGTATAATCGTTGCGTGTCAGAACGAACGCAGTCAGATTCAGAACAGAGAAACGGCAATGAATATGTTGCGCGGCAAACTCGTCGAAAGAAGAGAGCGTGAACGCGAGGCGGAAGCGGCTTCGATTTCAGGCGTTCTGAAAAAAATCGAATGGGGCAGTCAGATAAGAAGTTACGTTTTCTGTCCGTATACTATGGTTAAAGACCACCGCACGGGATACGAAACGGGCAACGTGCAGGCAGTTATGGACGGCGACTTAGAGCCGTTTATAAACGAATACTTAAAGCAGGCTAACGCAAAGAGCATAGAATAAAATTGTCGGAATCGATAAGCAATCGTAAGCGACCGATAGCAACCGACGAAATTAAACCGAAAGCAAAATGGAACTTAAAGATAAGGAAAACATCGTTATACTCAGCATAGAGTCGTCGTGCGACGAAACGGCGGCGGCGGTTGTCAAAAACGGACGTACGGTTTTGTCAAGCGTCATTGCTACGCAAATCGACATACACAGAAGGTTTGGCGGAGTCGTGCCGGAAATAGCGTCGAGAAATCACGTTTTGTCGATAGAAAGCGTTGTGGACGAAGCGATGAAAAAGGCGAACGTAACGCACGACGATATCGACGCCATAGCCGTAACTTACGGCGCAGGGCTGCTTGGGGCGCTGCTTGTCGGCGTGTCGTACGCAAAGGGGCTTGCATACGTCTGGGGCAAACCGCTTTTTGCGGTAAGTCACGTAAAAGGACACATTGCGGCGAATTATATCGATTCCGATTTAAAACCGCCGTATTTGTGCATGCTGTGCAGCGGCGGACATACGGCAGTGCTCGAAGTGAAAGATTATTGCGACTCGAGGTTGTTGGCGGCAACCCGTGACGACGCGGCAGGGGAAGCGTTCGATAAAGTTGCAAGGATATTATCTTTGCCGTATCCGGGCGGACCCGAAATCGAAAAACTCGCAAAGGAAGGCGAACCCGTTTTTGAATTTCCTAAGCCGAAATACAAGGGCAAAGAAGTTTATTTTTCATACAGCGGACTTAAAACGGCGGTTATAAATTTTGTGCATAACGCAGAGCAGAGACAAGAAAAAATCGACGGCGCAAATCTTGCATGCAGTTTCCAGAAAGCGGCTGTCGAACAGATGACGGACGCTGTCGAAATTTTGCAAAAACGCACCGGCTTAAACAAAATCGCCATAGCTGGCGGAGTTTCGGCAAACGGTTATTTAAGAGAAAAATTTAAGACGATTTTCGACAAAACGGGAGTCAGCGTTTATTATCCGCAACTTAAATATTGCACGGACAATGCGGCAATGATAGGGGCGGCGTGCTATTTTATGATAAAAAACGACGAAAAACCCGCCGAACTCAGCCTTGACGCAAAAGCGGACGTTCCGCTTTAATTTGAAAGCCATAGAAAATTAAGTCGGAATTGATAAATTCGTTGTTGATTTAATAAAATTTATATTGTATAATAAGGCTGTGCTTTTCGGTATGCACAGCCTTATTTGTTTTTAAATTTAAACCAAAAAATTCAAACAAAAATTTTGCATAAAGAATTTAAAGGATTTAAAACAAAAGTTTAAAGAAAATTAAAGAAAAATTTAAAACAAAAGTTTTAAAGGAAAAGGTTTTAAAAAGGTTTAAACAAAGTTTTAAGGCAAAAGAGCTAAACGGAAAATTTAAAAACGTTTAAAAGAAAAGATAAAAAAAATTTTTAAAGAGAAATTTAAAAAGGCTTGTTTAAGTTGGCTGAAAGAATATTTAAAAGGATATAAAAGAGAAAAAAGGAGAGGACTAAGGAAATGGGAAAAAGAAAAGTTAAAGGACTTGTTTTGATAAGTCTTGTCGCAATAGTTGTTGCGTGTTGTCTTATGCTTGTCGCATGCGGACAAACGACGACAAAGACCGATACCACGGACGGTTCGACGACAACCGATAGCGAAAGTGCGGAAAGCACCGTTGGGGAAAGCGGAAATTCCGGAACTTCTGAAACGGACGACACAAGCGACAGCGAAGCCGAATCTATCCCACAACCGCAAACTCCTGCCGAATATAAAGCGTTATGCGAAGAGAAAATTGTTGAAAAGGTTTCTGAATATCTCTCATCAGAATTAACTCGTGCAACAATAAGTAACGTTGAACTTGTTAAACTTAACGCAAAAGACGGAAAAGTTTTTGTAACTGCAGATTGTAAAACTGGAATAAAACCGTTTAAATATTTTTATGAATTAGATAGTGATTTGGGTGATATATCTAAAAACACTTATAAAGAAATTTCTCAAAAATGTGATTCTTTAACTTTTTCTGATTTTGAAGAAAAAACAATATTAGAAGGTGCAATTTCGGAAGAAAAATATAACGACCTTTGCAACTATGTTTTGGCAGACGTTGGATTGAACGGCGGAACAGTCCTCAATGCAACGAAGTTTTATACGAGTAAAGATGGAATGCCTGGAACAATTTTAACGGTTTTATACAACGGAAAGATTGCAACGGTTGGGGCATATTGTCATTCTGCAACAACCGATAATACTCAATGTATTAATGAAATGCTTGACCCTGAAGCAAATAACGATATCCGAATCACTTCGTATGATGATTTTGTAGATTTTGATTATTTAAACAACGAAGCGACAATGAGTTGACGCTTTTAAAATTTAAAGGAAATAAAAAGCGGAATTAAAAAAAGAGAAATACGCAAAAAGAAAACGGATATTAAAAGAAAAAGCAAAAATATGTAAAAGAAAAAAGAAAAACGCTTAAGGCAGAACTTGGGCAGCGTGAAATAAACAAAACACAAAAAATAAAAGCTTTGATAAAAAGGAGCGTTACGCTTCTTTTTATTATACGGCAAAAGTTTTTTTGCGATATGCGGCAAAGGAAAGGGCATACGCGTTTTTATGTAAGACGGCAAAACGGCTTAAAAGAGGAAAAAGTAAAACGTTAAGGTATAATGTTTTTATATAAATTACGATAAAAAAGCTTTAAAACAGGGTAAAAAAGACCAAAAATTTTGTTTTTCATTATTTCAAAATTGCCGTAAAATCGTTTGACAATAGACAATTTAATTGGTAAGATAATATGGCTTGTAGAAGCACAAGCGTTTTTTCAAGTACCAAAAAAGTATATGAGAAAAGAACAAGATATCATTTTTATGCTAAACAACTCTTCAAAAGTCGTGGGTACAAAACAGGTTTTGAGGGGTATGGCTTCCGATGAATTACGGTGTGTGATTTTGTCGGAGGACGCCGAGGACTTTATAAAGACTAAGGTTAGGACGCAGGCGGAAAAAAGCGGCGTGGAGGTTATTGTTGCACCCTCTATGGCGTGGCTCGGAAAAGAGTGTAATATCGCCGTCAATGCGGCTGCCGTAGGAATTATTAAGGATTAGGTAATAGATGCTTCCCCAAGGGGTTGCGGAAAGCATCCGAAATTTTACAGGAGGTTAATATGCCAACCATTAATCAGCTTGTCAGAAAAGGTAGAGAAAGACAGCTCAAAAAATCGATGACTCCTATTATGGACGAATGCCCGCAGAAAAGAGGCATTTGCTTGTCGGTTACAACTACTTCGCCTAAAAAGCCTAACTCTGCAGTCAGAAAGATCGCAAGAGTAAGACTTGTTAACGGTCAGGAAGGTACTGTCTATATCCCTGGTATCGGTCACAACTTGCAAGAGCACAGCGTTGTTCTTATCCGTGGCGGCCGTGTTAAGGATTTACCTGGTGTGCGTTACCATATTATTCGTGGCGCTCTCGACACTGCCGGCGTTGCTAAGCGTAAGCAGGCGAGAAGCAAATATGGCGCAAAACGCGCAAAATAAGAAACAATTATCGGATGAATTTTTAGGAGGACAAATATGCCAAGAAGAAGTGGCGTATCTAAAAGAGACGTTTTGCCTGATCCTATTTACAACAGCAAAGTTGTTGCAAAGCTCGTCAATCAGATTATGTACGACGGCAAAAAGGGTACGGCTCAATCAATCGTCTATGACGCATTTAATAAGATAGAAGCAAAAATGGGTCAAAATCCATTGGAAGTCTTTACGAGAGCACTTGAAAACGTTATGCCTGTTCTCGAAGTAAAGGCAAGACGCGTAGGCGGCTCTACCTATCAGGTACCGCTCGAAATCAGACCTGAACGTCGTCAGACGCTCGGTATCCGTTGGCTTGTAGACTTCGCAAGAAAAAGAAGCGAAAAAACAATGGACGACAGACTCGCAGCAGAAATTATGGACGCTTTCGGCAATGCCGGCGGTGCTGTAAAGAAGAAAGAAGAAACGCATCGTATGGCTGAAGCTAATAAGGCGTTTGCTCACTACAAGTGGTAAGAGGTAACAAATGGGAAAAATCTCACTTGACAAAGTAAGAAACATAGGTATTATGGCTCACATCGACGCCGGTAAGACGACTACGACCGAACGTATCTTGTTCTACACGGGCAAGACTCACAAAATCGGCGAAACGCACGACGGTACGGCTACTATGGATACCGACGTTCAGGAACAAGAACGCGGCATAACCATTCACTCGGCTGCTATTACCACTGCATGGAAAGACCATAGCATTACGATTATCGATACACCGGGTCACGTTGACTTTACCGTTGAAGTCGGAAGAAGTTTGCGTGTTCTCGACGGCGCAGTCGCAGTATTCTGCGGACGCGGCGGCGTTGAACCTCAGTCCGAAACGGTCTGGCGTCAGGCTAACGACTACAAAGTTCCGAGAATCGCTTTCGTCAACAAGATGGATAAGCAAGGCGCGGATTTCAACAACGTAGTCAAGATGATGAAGGAAAGACTCGGCTGTAATCCTGTTCCTATCACCATGCCTATCGGCAGCGGCGACGACCTCGAAGGTATCATCGATATCCTTAAAATGAAAGCTATCTACAACGAAGGCGACAAGGGTGAAACCATCGTAGAAAAGGAAATCCCTGCAGACCTTCTTGCAGAAGCGGAAGAAAAGAGAAACAACCTTTTGGAAGCCGTCGCAGAAGTCGACGACGACCTTATGATGCAATATCTCGAAGACCCTACGTCGATTACGGACGAACAAGTTAAAGCGGCATTGAGAAAGGGTACGATTTCTATGCAACTCGTTCCTGTACTTTGCGGCTCGGCTTATAAATTCAAGGGCGTTCAGACAATGCTCGACGCAGTCGTTATGTTCTTGCCGTCTCCTATGGACGTTCCTGCAACGGTTGGCGTTAATCCGAATACCGAACAGGAAGAAACGCGTAAACCTGACGACAAAGAACCGCTCAGCGCACTCGTTTTCAAAATCGCAGTCGACGATTTCGGCAGACTTGCTTTCACGAGAATTTACTCGGGACAAATCAAACCGGGTATGGAAGTATTCAATCCTAAGTCGGGCAAGAAAGAACGTATCAGCCGTATCGTCAGAATGAGATCCAATCAGCGTGAAGAACTTCAGGAAGCCGGAGCAGGCGACATTGTTGCACTCATCGGTCTTAAAGAGGCTTCAACCGGCGATTCGCTTTGCGAAAAAGACCACCCGATTATCCTTGAAAACATCATCGTTCCTGAACCTGTTATCAAACAAGCCGTCGAACCTAAGACAAAGGAAAGCCAGGGCAAACTCGGTATTGCTCTTCAGAAACTTTCCGACGAGGACCCGACGTTTAAGTATTATACCGATAAGGAAACGGGACAGACGATTATTGCAGGTATGGGCGAACTTCACCTCGACGTTATTATCGACAGACTTTTAAGAGAATACAAAGTCGAATGTAACGTCGGTCAACCGCAAGTTGCTTACCGCGAATCTATTACCGGTTCTTCGGACGTCGAAGGAAAATACATTCGTCAGTCGGGCGGTAAAGGTCAATACGGACATTGTAAAGTCAGATTCGAACCGTATGCAGAAGGCGATTTCGCTTGGGAAGATATCACCGTCGGCGGCGTTGTTCCTAAAGAATATGCGGCAGCCGTTCGCGCAGGTATCGAAGAAGCTGCAAAGACGGGCGTTCTTGCAGGTTACGAAACGGTCGGATTTAAAGCAACTCTTTACGACGGATCAACTCACGAAGTCGACTCGTCCGAAATGGCTTTCAAAATTGCAGGCTCTATGGCGTTCAAAGACGGTATGGCAAAAGCAAAACCTGTTTTGATGGAACCTATCGTCAAACTTGAAGTAGTAACGCCTGACGAATATCTCGGTACGGTTATCGGCTCGATTACCGGTAAGAGAGGAAATATCAAAGGCACGGAAATGAGAAGCGGCAATCAGGTTATAGACGCAGACGTTCCGCTTTCGGAAATGTTCGGATATGCAACTCAACTCCGTTCTATGACGCAAGGCAGAGCATCGTTTACGATGACGCCTGACCACTATGAAATCGTTCCGAATTCAATTGCGGAAAAAGTCATAGGGGCAAGAAAATAATCATTTAACCAACAAATAAAAAAATATATTCACTTTTTGTTAGGAGGAATTAAATATGGCAAAAGCGAAGTTTGAAAGAACAAAGCCGCACGTCAACATCGGTACTATCGGTCACGTTGACCACGGCAAAACAACTCTTACGGCTGCAATCACTATGTATTCAGCTACGAAGGGCTTGGCAAAAGAAATGAAGTATGACGAAATTGACAAGGCTCCGGAAGAAAAGGCAAGAGGTATCACAATCAACACAGCTCACGTCGAATACGAAACAGCTTCAAGACACTATGCTCACGTTGACTGTCCTGGACACGCTGACTACGTTAAGAACATGATTACCGGTGCTGCTCAGATGGACGGCGCAATCTTGGTTGTTGCTGCTTCTGACGGTCCTATGCCTCAGACCAGAGAGCATATCCTTTTGGCAAGACAGGTTGGTGTTCCATACATCATCGTATTCTTGAACAAGTGCGACCAGGTTGACGACGAAGAACTTCTCGAACTCGTTGAAATGGAAGTTCGTGAACTTCTTAACGAGTACGACTTCCCGGGCGACGATACTCCAATTATCCGTGGTTCGGCTCTTAAAGCAACGGAAGCTCTTCTTGCAGGCAAGACGGACGACGCAGCTCTTAAGCCAATCCAAGATTTGCTTGACGCTATCGATTCATACATCCCTGAACCAAAGCGTGACACCGACCAACCGTTCCTTATGCCTATCGAAGACGTATTCACGATCACAGGTCGTGGTACCGTTGTTACGGGTAGAGTAGAACGTGGCGAACTTAAACTCAACGACAAAGTTGAAATCGTCGGTATCAAACCTCAAAAACAAGAAACTGTCGTTACGGGTATCGAAATGTTCCGTAAACTTCTTGACAGCGCTGTTGCAGGTGATAACATCGGTGCTCTTCTCCGTGGTATTCAGAGAACAGACGTTGAACGTGGACAAGTTTTGGCTAAACCTGGCACAATTCACCCACATACACACTTTACGTCACAAGTTTACGTCTTGACTAAAGATGAAGGCGGACGTCACACCCCGTTCTTTGACGGATATCGTCCACAATTCTACTTCAGAACAACAGACGTTACGGGTACCATCAAATTGCCTGAAGGCGTTGAAATGGTTATGCCTGGCGATAACATCGACATGGAAATTACCCTTATCACACCTATCGCTATCGAACAAGGACTCCGTTTCGCTATTCGTGAAGGCGGCAGAACTGTAGGTTCAGGCGTTGTCGCAAAAATCATCGAATAATTAGTCTTTCAAACAGCTTCTATGCGTGGCGCTTCGTCGTCACGCATAGTATGCCTGTGTAGAAAGCGTGAGGAGGCTAACAATGGCTCAAAAGGAAAATAGAGTCAAAATTACGCTTGCTTGCACGGAGTGTAATCAACGTAACTATAATTTAGACAAGAATAAGAAAAAGCATCCCGACAGAATGGAATTACAAAAGTATTGTCCTTTTTGCAAAAAACGTACCTTACATAGAGAAACTAAGTAAGGCATAGGAGGCTATCATGGCAAAAGAAATGCCTGAAAACAAAGACTTGATGAACAGCGAAGAAACGAAAGCAGAAGAGACTTCTTTGCAATCGGAAGACGAAATCGTAGAAACGAAAACGCCGTCCGTTGCCGATGAAGAATTCGACGCTTCGATTGGTGCTGTCACGGAAGCGATTGAAGAAATTAAAGACGCAGTCGCAAACGGTTCGGATGAAAACGCAGAAAACGTAACCGAAGACGCTATGCAAGCAGAAGAAGTTGCGGCAACGGAAGACGTAGCGACGGAAAATGCCGAGCAGACACAAGCACCTAAAACTTTAAAGTCTATCAAGGCAGCTAAAAACAAGAATAATACCAAAGCAAGTTCCACTGTCGTACCTGTACAGATTGAAAGACGTCCGGACGCTGTTGCGGCTATTGCCGAAAATCAGAAAAAGACGTCGGAGAAAAAGGAACAAAAGGGTAAGAACAAGACAAATAAGCCAAAGCGTAACATCTTTAAGAGTATGTGGAAAGGCATTAAAGGCATAATTTCCGAACTCAAAAAGGTAACCTGGGCAAAACCTAAAAAAGTTTTTGCTTCAACCGGCGTAGTTATCGCTTTCGTCTTTATCTTCCTTGTTATTCTTTTCGTATTCGACTATGTATTATTCGGTCTTTTGTCATTGCTTATGGGTAATGGCTGGGTAAACATATTCGGCTAAAAAGGAGTAATTATGGATAATATCGAAAACAACGCATTAGGCGGCGCACAGCAAGCAGTCGCAGATGAAAATTACGAATGGTATATTCTTCATACGAATTCCGGTTACGAAAACGTGGCAGAAGAAAACCTTCGCAACATGGTTGAAAATAATAAACTCCAGAACTACATCGTTGACATCAGAGTTCCGATGGAAGAAGAGTACAACGAAAAGAAGAAAAAAACAGTCCAGAAAATCAAATTCCCAAGTTATATATTCATAAAAATGGTATATACAAACAATATTTGGTTTATGGTAACAAATACCCGCGGCGTTACAGGTTTTGTCGGACCTAAGGGAAGACCGCTTCCTATGACTGCCGACGAAGTTAAACGTATGAATCTCGAAGTCATCAGCGTTGAAGATTTTGATATCAAAGTCGGAGACAACGTCAAAGTTATTTCGGGCGCACTTAACGATTTCATCGGCGTAGTGGAAGAAATCAGTGGAGAGAAACAAAAAGTTAAAGTTATTGTTTCTATGTTCGGCAGGGAAACGCCTGTTGAACTCAATTTTTCGGAAGTGGAAAAAATCTAATTCCGATTATGTTTGTGGGAGAAAGAAAATCTTTTAATCTTTCGATAAACCACGTTAGTCAGGAGGATATATGGCTAAAAAAATCGCAGCAGTTGTAAAACTTCAATTACCTGCAGGAAAAGCAACTCCGGGGCCACCTGTCGGCTCGTCACTCGGACCTCACGGTATCAATATCCCGGGATTTACAAAGGAATTCAACGAAAAAACGGCTAAACAAGCCGGACTTATTATTCCGGTTGTTATCACAATTTACGCAGATCGTTCATTTACATTTATTTTGAAAACGCCACCTGCGGCAGTTCTCATTATGAAGGCTATCGGCCTCGAGGGCGGCTCGGGTGTTCCAAATAAAACGAAGGTCGGCAAAATCACAAAGGCACAAATTCGTGAAATAGCAGAATTAAAGATGCCTGACCTTAATGCAGCATCAATTGAAACGGCAATGAGTATGATTGCAGGCACGGCACGCAGTATGGGCGTTGTCGTAGAAGACTAAGGAGGCGTATTATGAAAAAAGGTAAAAATTACGTTGACAGTTCAAAAATCATAGACAAGTCCAAAGTTTACGAAAGCGCAGACGCAATGAAACTTGTTGTCGAAACGGCAAAAGCTAAGTTTGACGAAACAATCGAACTTCACATCAAACTCGGCGTTGACCCTCGTCACGCAGACCAACAGGTCAGAGGCGTTGTTGTTCTTCCTAACGGAACGGGTAAAAAAGTTAAAGTTTTGGTTATCGCTAAAGGCGACAAAGCTGACGAAGCTCAAAAAGCAGGAGCCGATTACGTTGGAGCAGAAGAATACATTCAAAAAATTCAATCTGAAAACTGGTTCGATTTCGACGTCGTCGTTACAACCCCTGATATGATGGGCGTTGTCGGTAGAATCGCAAGAATATTGGGACCTAAGGGTCTTATGCCAAACCCGAAATCGGGAACGGTTACAACCGACGTAACGAAAGCTATCAACGATATCAAAGCAGGTAAAGTTGAATACAGAGTCGATAAAACTTCTATCATTCACGTTCCTATCGGCAAGAAATCGTTCGGCGACGCTAAACTTCTCGAAAACTTCGATACTCTTATGGAAGCAGTCGTTAAAGCTAAGCCGGCAGCAGCTAAAGGTCAATATCTTAAATCGATTTACGTAGCTTCTACAATGGGCCCGTCGATTAAAGTCAACTACAGACCTTCAACAGCCAACTAATTAAAACGGTTTATTAAAATCGTTTGACAAACCTTTTCGGTTTGCCTATAATAACAGCGTAAATAGCCTTAGACAGCAAGTGCGAAAGCGTAAATTCATTTTGAATGCTTGCCGAGGACAAACACTTGACGAACAGTGTCGTTCTCCTTTGGCGAGCGACACTTTTTTTGTGTCATAAATCTTTAAGGAGGTACAAATGGCATCACAACAAATTATCGAAGAAAAAGCTAAAATCGTTGAGAGCATAAAAGAGAAAATCAAAGCCGCTCAAGGTATCGTTTTGGTAGACTATATCGGCCTTACCGTTGAACAGGATACGGCTATGCGTTCGGAACTTCGTAAAAACGGCATCGAATATTCGGTACTTAAAAACCGTCTCGTACAGCGTGCTTTCTCCGAACTCGGTTATTCGGAATTCGACAGCTATCTCAACGGACCTACGGCTATCGCATTTTCAAATTCGGATTGCGTAGTTCCTTGCAAACTTATGCAGGAATCTGTGGATAAATATCCTAAGATGAAAATTAAATGCGGAATGGCTGACGGTAAGTTCATCGACGAAAAAGTAGTAAACCAATATGCAAAATTGCCTTCGAGAGAGCAATTACTCACAAACTGTGTTTTTGCTTTGTCAGGTTTGGTCAGAGGTCTTGCAGTTTGCCTTAATAAAATTGCAGAAAAAGAAGAAAACAAATAATTATTTGGAGGATAATTAAAATGGCAGATACAAAGAAATTTATTGAAGAAATCAAAAACATGACGGTTCTTGAACTTTCAGAACTTGTTAAAGCTATAGAAGAAGAATTCGGAGTAAGCGCAGCAGCTCCTATCGCAGTTGCAGCAGCTCCTGCAGCAGGTGGCGCAGCAGCAGCCGAAGAAAAGACTGAATTCGACGTTGTTTTGAAATCAGCAGGCGCAAACAAAGTTGCTGTTATCAAAGTTGTTAAAGAAGCAACAGGTCTTGGCCTTGTTGAAGCAAAAGGTATCGTTGACGGCGCTCCTAAGACAATCAAAGAAGCAATGCCAAAAGAAGCAGCTGAAGAACTTATGAAGAAACTCAAAGACGCAGGCGCTGAAGCTGAAATGAAATAATCTATATAGGTTAAAAAAAAACGCAATCGTAAGATTGCGTTTTTTTTATTTTTTATTAGCTAGGTATAATAAACAGACTTATCGATATGGTAAAATAGACTTAGCAGTGCGGCTGTAAATTGACGTATCAATATAGTATAAGTGTTTTTAGCAGTTGGCATATTAAACAGACCTATCGACACGACATAAATAGTTTTAGCAGTGTGGTATATAAACGAGCTATCGATACGGTAAAATAGACTTAGCAGTGTGGCTGTAAATTGACGTATCAATATAGTATAAGTTTTTTTTAGCAGTTGGCATATTAAACAGACTTATCAACACGGCATAAATAGTTTTAGCAGTGTGGTATATAAACGAGCTATCGATACGGCATAAAAAGTCTTAACGGTGCGGCTGTAAATTGACATATCAATATAGTATAAGTGTTTTTAGCAGTTGGCATATTAAACAGACCTATCGACACGACATAAATAGTTTTAGCAGTGTGGTATATAAACGAGCTATCGATACGGTAAAATAGACTTAGCAGTGTGGCTGTAAATTGACGTATCAATATAGTATAAGTGTTTTTTAGCAGTTGGCATATTAAACAGACCTATCGAAACATCACAAATAGATTTAGCAGTGTGGTATATAAACGAGCTATCGATACGGTAAAATAGACTTAACGGTGCGGCTATAAATTGACTTAACTAACTGATATTTTTAACTTTGGCGTAGGCAACGGAATAACTAGTACGGTATAAAATTTATTGAAAATTAAAATTTCGATGATAAATTGAATTGCAGTATCAAAATTTAATTTACATATTTAAATTTCAATTTATAAATTTCAATTATATTTAAATTTGAATTTCATAATTAAAAACTAACGCTTAAGTTTCGGGAGGGCGAGATTTATACAACTTGCGATATGGATATTTGTTTCGGGTAAGCGCGATATAGTCATGACACACTTTTCATTTTGTATTGACTGTTTTTTTGTTATCATATAAAATATAAGAAAAATAAGAAATTAAATTTATATATTTTTGTAAGAGAAAATCCGAATTTAGACGGAAAAGTTAAATATGAATCGTTAAATACGTCGTTTGATTTTAAATTTTATTTTCTATCGCCATACATATCCGATTTGATTTTTAACAGATATGGCGGTGCAGCGCATAATTTTAGCGACGTATTTCAGGAGTTACTATGTGGGCAGACGTAAGTGTTTTTTATCATATATATCCGTTAGGTTTTTGCGGCGCGCCGAAAGACAACGACGGCAAAATTGTCAATAGAATAGCGAAAGTGCTTAGTTTTGCCGACCATTTAAAAAAACTCGGCGTAAACGCAATTTATTTTTCGCCCGTATTTCAGTCTGACAGTCACGGTTACGATACGAGAGATTTTAAAACTATCGATTGCCGATTGGGAAGCAATTCTGACTTTGCCGACGTTTGCCGTCAATTGCATGAAAAAGGCTTTAAAATCGTTTTAGACGGAGTTTTTAATCACGTGGGGAGAGGTTTTTGGGCATTCCGCGACGTATTGGAAAACAAATTCAATTCAAGATATAAAGATTGGTTCATGATAAATTTCGCCGGAAACAGTTGCTACAACGACGGCTTTTGGTATGAAGGTTGGGAGGGGCATTATGAACTTGTCAAACTAAATCTCAATAATAACGAGGTGGTTGAGTATATTTTAGGCTGTGTTAAATCCTGGGTGGACGAATTCGACGTGGACGGTTTGCGACTTGACGTGGCATATTGTCTAAACGAAAACTTTATGCGCAGGTTGCGTGAATTTACAAATCGTCTGAAAGCGGATTTCTGGTTGGTCGGCGAGATTTTATTCGGAGATTACAACCGAATCGTCAACGACGGCATGCTTCACAGCTGTACGAATTATGAATGTTATAAAGGGCTTTATTCGAGCTTCAATTCGAACAATATGTTTGAAATCGCCCATTCGCTTAACCGCCAATTCGGTTATGAATATTGGACGTTATATAAAGGAAAGCACCTTTTGTCTTTTGCGGACAACCATGACGTAACGAGAATTACGAGTCTGCTTACGGATAAAAACGCAGTCTATCCGCTTTACGGAATACTGTTCGGAATGCCCGGTATCCCTTGTATATATTACGGTAGCGAGTGGGGTACGGAAGGGAAAAAAGAACAGGGTAGCGATGATTCTTTGCGCCCGTCTTTTGAAAAGCCGGAATGGAATTCTCTTACGGATTTTATATCAAAACTCGCCGCGGCTAGAAAGAATTCGGAAGCGCTAAAATACGGCGGTTATAAAAACGTAGTTATATTCAGCAAGCAGCTTGCGTTTGAAAGAGCTACTGACGATGAAACGGTGATTGTTTTAATAAATGCCGATAGCTCAGAGTTTGAGTTCAATCTCGGAAATGGCGGCGAAAGCTTTTATGAAATGATTTGCGGCGAAGAAGTGACTTCGAATGACGGAAAGATAGTCGTTATGCCGTACGGCGTTAAGTTTTTAAAGAGAGCATAGCGTTAAACAAAAACCGCATCGGCAATTGTTAAAAACCGCATCGGCTGTTGAAAACGAAACAGAGTTTATTATTGTTAAACGAAACGACGTTAGCTATTTATTAGCTTTCGTCGCAATAAATTTTGAGTTAAATATAGAGTTCTTAATAGTTACGATTTGAAAAAATAAAAGAAAAACTTACGAAAGATAAAAGACGTCGCTTATAAACGGCAGAAAATGATTTAACCCTAAAAAATTATGGAGAGATGCAACAAACGACAATTTTAAGTTGTTTATTATTAAACGAATGGATAACAAAACCTTGAACAAATTATTGCAAGGCATTGCAAACGGCGATAACGAGGCATTTGCAAATTTTTATGAAATAACGAAAAAGGGCGTTTATGCTTTCGTATCTTACTATCTGCCCAAAGAAGACGCTGAAGACGTTATGCAGGACGTGTATTTACTTATACGGGCAAACGCTTATAAATATCAGCCGGATACTAATGCCAAAGCATGGATTTTGCAGATTGCAAAAAATCAGTCGTTAAACAAGTTAAAGAAAGAAAAAAGATACGTTCCGCTCGAAGCGGCCGCCGAGAAGGGAGTCTGTGAAAGATATAATTCCGTGTCCGACGTCATGAAAAAATGCCTTTCGCAGGAAGAATACGAAATAGTCACGCTTCACGTCGTATGGGGATATAAACATAAAGAAATAGCTGAAATGATTTCAGCCCCTACGGGTACGGTTACGTCGAAATATAAAAGAGCTGTCGATAAAGTCAAAGCGGCTATAAAGGAGGTTTGATATGAATTGGAAAAAGCGTTGGCTTGACGAACTCGAAAACGAAGTCCCGAAAGCCGAACAACTTAATATCACACCTACGGGCGGAGGAACTGCCGCTTTAAAGAAGAAAGCGACTGTAACGGCAATTTCGTGTTTTGCGGCAGTTGCGCTTTTGTTGACCGTATTTCTGATTTTATGGTTTTGCTTATTTAATCCCGTTGCCGACGATTTCGAAGGTAATTTTGTAACGGTTGAAATCAATCCGTCTATAATGTTCAGCGTTGATGAAAACGGAAAAATCATTAAAGCCGTTAGCCTTAACAATGACGCAGACGTTATTTTATCGAACGACGAGGCGAAAAACGAAATAATAGGCAAGACGCTGGGCGACGCCGTAAACGCATACGTAAAGTATGCGGCAAAGCTCGGTTACGTTAATTTGCTGTCGGACGCAGTCAAAGTTTACGGCACGGATAAAACGACTGTGGATAATACCGTAGAATCGTTGAAGAGCTATTTAAAGAAGGACGGAATTTTTGCCGCGGTTTTAAACGGCGGAGTAGATATCGAAAAAATCGCTCAGAATTGTTCGGCGAATAGCGGCACGATTTCCGATATAGCTAATGCCGTTAAAGAAATGAACGTTCTTAACGTAGAAAACGAAACGAAAAGTCTGAGCATAGAAGAACTTATTGAAGAATATAAAGACAAATTTCTGAAAACCGATGAGGTAAAGGCTTATATAAAAGAGTTGATTCGCTCGGCGGACAGTTTATTTCTTGGAGAAGCCGAAAAAGAACTAATAATTTATTTAATTGATAACGACGAGAACTTTTTTGAAAGCATTGACGTAACCGATATCATTGCAAAAATCGAGACGTTTTCTTCCGATGTGGCTGAAAAAATAAAGTCGATTATAAATTTGCCTGAGAGCAGAGAAGAGTTTATTTCAAAGGTAACCGAAGCGATGAAAATCGATTTCGAAGTCAGTTTTCAAAATAATAAGGATAAGTACGACCTGCCTCGCTCTGAAATTTCCGACGAAGATTACGAAGAATTTGTTGACGGAATAATTAAACGTTACGGCACACTGGACAAATTCTGGGAAAATAAAGGCAAATAGGACGTTCGTTTTGCAATAGAAGCGGCAAAAAAACGGAATTTACGCAAGCAAATCATTGAATGAACCAATGATTAAAGGCTAAAAGGCGAAAACAAATAGAAAAAACGAAAAATATAAAATTTATGCAACAAAAGCCGATTTATAATTGTTTATTATTCAAACAAACGTAAAAACGGTATTTAAATTTCGGAGGTGCTTATGAAACAAAAAATTTTAGTATTTGTTCTGGTTGCGCTCGTCTTGTGTGCGTCCTTGACATTGGTAGCGTGTAACAGCGACGGCGGAGAAGCCAAAGTGCAATCTTTTGTAAGTCTCGATATTAACCCTGAAATTAACTTTACGGTCGATAGCAATAATAAAGTAGTCAGCGTATACGGCGCTAACGAAGACGGTAAAGTTTTGATTTACGGTGAGGCGAATTTGGTAGGCGAAGATATAGAAAAAGCTGTAGAAACGGTCGTTAAGCTTGCCGTCGATTACGGATATCTTGACGAAAATAACAGCGTTGTAGGAACAAGCGTAAGCGGTAGCGTAGATACGGACAAACTGCTTGCAAAAATCAATGCAAAAGTCGAAGCACAATCGGGGGAAGGCTTTGTTATAAAGGCAGACGCAAGCGGCTCGTTTGCGCTTAACCGCCAATATGAAAACTTTAAAGCGGAAAATCCTGATTCGACTTTAAGCAAAGCTGATTTTAAACTTGCTCTTGCCGCCTCCGAAACGGGAGAGATTTCTCTTGAAGTTGCTGTAAATTGCGATACGTCAAAGTTGCTTGACATCGTATCTAAAGCGCAAAATAAAGCGGAAGAATATGCAACTACGGCATATAACGACGCGGTAGCGGTTGCAAACGCAGTATACGAACAAGCCGTAAAAACGGCTGAGTCATCGGCATATATTGAATTTTACACAAAGCGAATTGCTTCGGCTATGACAAATCCAAGCTATTTGAAAACGGTATATTACGGCGGAATCTACGGAATGTACGCAAGCACCGCTGCCGGATTGAAAGTCGTTTCGGCAACGGCAAAACAAATCGACAAAGTAACGGAATATCCTCTCGACGAAGCTCAGATTAACGAAATCGCAACCGCCTTGGGATTTACTTCGACGGACGTTGATTTGCTTAAAGACGAAAACGGTAATATCACGATTTCAAGTATTGAAGCTTATGCCAACAAATATTTTAAAAATCAGGTTGACAGCGAAGAATTGGAGAATAAAATCGCCGCTTTGAAAGAAGCACTCAACAGCATTCAGATTGATGTACAAGCGAGCATTGACGTTAAAATCGGAGATTATTCGACTCAAATCAACGCTTCCATCAGCGCGGGACAAGGTATCGTCGACAGTCTTAATTCTGCGCTTAGCGCGGTAAAGGGAATGTTGCCGCAAGAATTCCAGGATTATCTCGACGATTTCGCCACGGCTTCGGAAAAAGTAGGCGAAGTGCTCAGCGGCAAGGAAGGCGCAACTGAAAATCTCGACAGCTATATAGCAGAGCTCGAAGGCAAAGCCGATGAAGTGCTTGCTAAAATCGAAGCAGATTTATCTGAAGAGGATAAAAAGGAAATTCAAGAGATAAAAGAGAGAAAAATATCAGAGTTGACTGAAGCTAAAGCAAAATTTGACGAATCGCTTACAAAAGCCAAGACTGAAGCGGAAAACTTCATTAAAGCAAAAAAAGAAGCGAGAGCAGAAAAGACAAAATAATAAATTGCAAATTTTCCTTCACACAATAGACAAGTTGCAACGGCCATAGCAATAGCTATGGCCGTTGCTTTTTAAAGATGATAAAACTAAAAAATAAAATCAGATAAAACTAAAAAATAAAATCTTCTGACGGCGGAATGCTAAATTCCATATTTTCTTTTGTATACGGATTTAAAAATTTCAGATATACGCATTTTAATTGCTGTCCGCTGTTGAATTCTCCAGAAAAATTGCCGTATAGAGTATCTCCGACTATAGGGTGTCCGATATGCGCGGCATGAATTCTTATCTGGTGCGTGCGTCCTGTCAATAAATCGACGTCGCATAGAGTATTGCCGTCTTTAACCGAAACGGGAGTAAAAATCGTTTTTGACGGTTTTCCGTTTTTATCTATTCTTCTTTTCATAACGAGGGGTTCGCTTAATATCGGAGCGTCGACTTCCGTCTTTTGACTTAATACTCCGGTCAAAACCGTTCTGTATTTTTTTTCAATTTCTCCCGTAAGCAAAAAATGCGTGAGTCCGTTTAAAGCGACAAGTATTAATCCGGACGTGTCCTTATCCAGTCGCGTGACGATTCTGCATACCTCTTTCGGATATAAATAAGCAAGACCTGCAAGCAGATTATCGTCGTAATGACCGTGTGTCGGCATGCACGGAATATCCGACGGTTTGTATAGCACGATAAAATCTTCGTTTTTAAAAATTATTTTTATCGGCAGTTGCGTGCGGACAGGATACGGAGTCGACCTTTCGGGAATCATGATTTGTATTTTATCGCCGTCAGACAGCTTTACGTTTCCCAAAAATTCCCTACCGTTTAAAAGCACTTTGCCGCCGTGTTTTAAAATCATAGCGTTTATACGACGGGAAAAAGTCTTTGACATAAGGTCCTTTATAGTCGTAGGACTTGTTGCGTACAGCGTTACCGTTTTATCCATAATTTTATTATATTGCCCGAAACGCGTCGTGTCAATTTTATGTTGATTTAGCGTATAATAAACGTATAAAAAAGGGTATTGAATAGCGGAAAAATTTATGATACAATTAAAAAAAAGCTGGAGGAGAATTATGTTAACAGTAAATTTTGTAGACGAAGTGAAAAATACGTTTAACGGCGATAATATGAGATGGATAGCCGGCGGAAACATTATTGACCTTATACAGGAACTTAGCGAATTTTACAAATTAGATCCGCAATCGCTTGTCGATTTCAGATACCTTGTAAACGGTAAAGAAGTTCCGAAGAAAAAATGGGGAAAAATCAAACTTAAACCGAGAGACGGAATTATGATTATGCCTAAAAATTTCACGCCTGTCGTAGCTGAGGAATAATATTTAAAAAAACGCAAAAGCCTGCACAATCGTGCAGGCTTTTTTTTGCTTTATAATACAAAACAAAGGAGATATAACCGGTACGAAATAAGCAGCTTTTAACGAGTATAAAGGCGAATTTGCTAAGAATAAATATAAATTAATATAATAAATAAATATAAATAAAAAAATTGTGAGTTCTATAATTTCTTATAATTTGCAGCGATAATAAATCAATGGGAATAAACCGCCGTAAACTCTTAGCGAATTTAAATATGTCGTAATATTTTATGATAATAATTTTTTACTCATTATGCGATATATTTTAACGTTTATGCTTAGTTATGAAAACTTGCTTTTACATACGGTATGGGGGAGCTTGTGGCTTAAAGAACAATGTTTGCATATTGACACCGATATTTAAATATGATAATCTAAAAAAAATAATTTTAAAATAAAAGGAGAGAATAATGCAAAAGAAAATTTTGTTAGTGATGATAGTAGCGGTTTTGATTGTTTCGCTCGTGGCATTCGTAGCATGCGATAAAACCGAAAATTCGGATAAAAGTGACAACGGCACAAATGAAATCGGCGGCACGGACGATGGAAACGAAGAGGCGGAGCAGAAGTTCGAAGTTTTAGCGGACGGCACGTACAACGGCGTAAAAGTACGAAACGGAATAGTCACGTCTTATTCAGGCTCGGTTGCAGAGCTTGTCATTCCTACAGGCGTAACGGGTATCGGTGACTTAGCATTTTATAACAATAAGACTGTGACAAGCGTCGTTATCCCTAAAGGAGTTACGAGTATCGAAGCGCGTGCGTTTTTAAGTTGTTCGAATCTTACTAGCGTTGTAATTCCCGACGGCGTAACAAGCATAGGACAAAACGCTTTCAGCTATTGCGCAGAATTGGTCAACGTTACGATTCCTGACAGCGTTGTGGCATTGGATAGAGCTTTTTCGGATTGCGATAAATTGGCTTATGACGAATACGAAAACGGTAGGTATTTAGGCAACCACTTGATTGACGCCATAGACAGCTCGGCAACCAATTTTACGGTAAGAGCGGGCACGATTACCATTGCCGGAAGCGCGTTCGATTATTTTTCCGAATTAACGACGGTCAATATTTCCGAAGGATTAAAAGGAATAGGAGTATGCGCGTTTGAAGATTGCGAAAAGCTTGAGTCGATAGCATTGCCTTCGACAGTAAAATTTATAGGTTCGTATGCGTTTAACGGTTGTTCCGCTTTAATTAGCGTAAATATTCCTGCCGGAGTAGAAACTATAGGAAGGGACACGTTTAACGGTTGTACGAATCTTGAATCGGTAACAATTCCCGACAGCGTTGTTTCAATCGGCATAAGCGCTTTTAACAGTTGTAGCAGTTTAACAAGCGTAATCATACCTATAGGCGTTAAGGAAATAGGCGAATATGCGTTTATCGGATGTAGCAGCTTGACGATAAATGCCGAAGCGGCGGAGAAGCCGAGCGGATGGGATAGCAATTGGAATTATAGCAATCGTCCCGTAGTTTGGGGATATACGGGTTAAAAATTTAATGCAAGGGGATACGAAAGTGAAAAAATATTTAATTATAACTGTTATTATGATATTAGCTTTTACGCTTGTAGCATTTGTAGCATGCGATAAAGACGTAAAAGGAGGTAATGAACCAGAAAACGGCGGCGGAAATGCGGTTGAAGTTTTGGCCGACGGTGTATATGACGGCATAGAAGTGTCGGACGGCAGAGTATGTTCTTATTCGGGAACTGAAACGGACGTAGTAATTCCTAAAGGAGTTACGGGTATTGAAAGCGGTGTGTTTTCCGGGACCGACGTTACAAGCGTGGTAATTCCCGACGGCGTGACGTATATCGGTTCTTTCGGCAGTTGCAAATCGCTACGTAACGTAACTATTCCCGACAGCGTAACCGATATTAGTCAGAACGCTTTTAACGGCTGCGAAGTTTTAAATTTCACTGAATACGAAAACGGTAAGTATCTGAATAACCATTTAATATGTGTAATTGATAAATCGGCAACTGAATTTAAGATAAAAGACGGCACAATGAGTATTGCGGGCGGAGCGTTCTACAATTGCGAAAGTTTAACGGGGATTGAAATTCCCGACGGAGTTAGAGGCATAGGAAGTCATGTTTTTGAAGGTTGCATAGCTCTTGAGACGGTACGGTTTCCGGATAGCGTAAAGAATATAGGAAGTTATACGTTTGACGGTTGCACAAGCTTGAAAAGCGTCAACCTTCCTGAAGGAATAAAGACGATAGGAATTAGAATGTTTATGGAATGCGAAAATCTTGAATCCATAACGATTCCGAATACTGTCACCGAAATTTACGACCTGGCATTCAGCGATTGTAGAAAGTTAAAGAATATCAGTATTCCCGATAGCGTAGAAAACATTTCGGCAAGAGCGTTTTTAAGATGTAGCGATCTTGAGTCGGTACAATTCGGGAAGGGCGTGGAATACATCGGAGAGGAAGCGTTTATGAATTGTGCGAGTTTAACTTCGGTGAAGATCGGAGAAAGCGTAATGGGGATAAGACAATATGCGTTCCGTTATTGCTACGGATTGGAAAGGATAGAAATTCCTATAAGCGTAACTTCAATAAGCAGTAATGCATTTGAAGCGTGTAACAATCTGACGATTTACGTCGAAGCGGAGGAGAAACCTTCGAATTGGAGCGAGAACTGGAACGCCGGCAATCGTCCCGTAGTTTGGGGATATAAAGGCGAATGATATATCCTAGCTAATATTAAAACGCAATAACTATATAAACGGTTTTATTGATAAACGTATAAACGAATTTATAATAAGGATATATGAATGAGTTTATAAACGTATATAAATGATTTATAAACGGATATAAATTAAATCTGCAAATTGGATATAAATTTAATCTGTAAATAAATTTATAAAACTGCGGCTTAAAACCGATACGCAAACGCGCCTGAATTTTCGGGTGCGTTTTTTTGCCGTTTGGAATGTAGGTTTTGAAAACGGTTTGATTGTCGAAAACGGTCGATAATTTCAGGCTATTATTTTTATCGCAAAAAGTCTTTAACGCGATAAACGTCGTTAAAATCGGATAGTATTTTTTCGATGAAAAACAATGATGAATTTTGACGGCTTTTATATAGATTTGAGAAATTAAAGGGAAAACAGTCGATTTGCTAGGTCGAAAAACCGCAAAAAACAGGGAAAAAATCAATATAAAAAAAAGTAAAAATAATTTTAATTTTGTCGTAATTTTGTTTGACAATCTTTTAAAAATTTATTATGATAGGTAAGCCTTGTATAGCAACAAGGGGTATTTCTGCGGCTAAAATGCTGAAATTCGTGTAAAATCAAACGCAAAAACAGCAAAGGAAACGGTAGTTTCCCGAAAAAAGCGTGCGACACACACGGAGTAGTGTATGAGAAGCGAAATATTCCGATTGCTATGGCTCAAAATCAAATACACACACTCAGTGTATACCAATAAACAGGAGGCTATTATGGCTGGACAAAAAATCAGAATCAAGTTGAAGGCGTATGACCACAATCTTATCGATTTGTCGGCAGAAAAGATTGTCGAAACGGTTAAAAAGACGGGCACAAAGGTGTCGGGTCCTATTCCGCTTCCTACCGAAAAGGAAATCATAACGATTCTTCGTGCTACGCACAAATACAAAGATTCGAGAGAGCAATTTGAACTTAGAACACACAAGCGTTTGATCGACATATTCAATCCTACGGCAAAAACCGTCGATTCTCTTATGAAAATCGATTTGCCTGCAGGCGTTGATATTTCTATCAAACTTTAATAGAGATTAAGGAGGGTGAACTTTATATTATGAATAAAGCAATCATCGGAAAGAAAATCGGTATGAGCCAGATATTCTCGGCTGACGGTAAAGTTATTCCTGTAACCGTCGTAGAAGCAGGCCCATGCCCAATCGTGCAAAAAAAGACGGTAGCAAACGACGGATACGACGCACTTCAAGTTGCGTTCGGCGAAGTAAAAATAGCAAGAGTAAACAAGCCGCAAGCCGGACACTTCAAGAAGGCTAATATAGAGCCAAAGCGTTATTTAAGAGAATTGAGACTCGCAGATTGTTCTGCTTACGAAGTCGGACAAACGATTACGGCAGACGTATTTGCAGAAGGCGACCACGTTGACGTTTCGGGAACTTCAAAAGGTCACGGATTCAGCGGCGTTATTCAAAGATGGAATCAACATCGCGGACCTATGGCTCACGGCTCGGGTTATCACAGGGGCGTAGGTTCAATGTCGGCATGTTCCGACCCGTCAAGAGTTTTCAAAAACAAACACATGCCTGGTCAGTGGGGCGGTGAGAAAGTTACGGTTCAGAATCTTGCAGTTGCAAAGGTTGACGCAGCCAGAAACCTTCTCCTTATCAAAGGTGCAATACCTGGTCCTAAAGGCGGTTTGGTCATCATAAAGGATACCCTTAAGGGCTAATGGAGGTTAATATGCAACTTAATGTTAAGGATATGAACGGTAAAGAAGTCGGACAAATCAGTCTCGACGACGCCGTATTTAATAAAGAATATAAAGAAGCGTTGATACATCAAGTAGTTGTTGCACAACTTGCCAATCGCAGACAGGGTACGCATTCTGCTCTTACAAGACGTGAAGTAGCAGGCGGCGGCATCAAGCCTTTCCGTCAAAAGGGTACGGGTAGAGCTCGTCAAGGTTCAAGCCGTTCTCCGCAACACGTCGGCGGCGGTATAGTCTTTGCAAAGAAACCGCGTGACTTTTCACAGAAAATCAATAAGTCGATGAAGAAAGCAGCTTTCCTTTCGGCGATTTCGGAAAAAATTCGTCAAAGCGAAGTAACCGTTCTCGATAAGCTTGCTCTCAAAGAAGCAAAGACAAAACTTTTCCAGAACGTCATCAACGCATTGAAACTTGACGGTAAGGTGATATTCGTTACGGACTCTTACGACGAAACGTTGATCCGTGCGATTAAGAATATCCCGGACGCACAAGTTCAGGAAGCAAGAACGCTCAGCGTATACGATATCGTTGCTAACCGCAATCTTGTCTTTACAAAGAGTGCAATCGAACAGGTTGAGGAGGCAAATAAATAATGAACGCATACGATATTATTTTAAAGCCTATCCTTTCGGAAAAGAGTTTCGACGGAATTTCCGAAAAGAGATACACTTTCGAAGTCGCCAAAACGGCAAGCAAGACGGACATCAAAAACGCCGTTGAGCAAATCTTCAAAGTTAAGGTAGAAAAGGTTAATACAGTAAACTACGACGGCAAAGTAAAAAGAATGGGCCGTCACGAAGGAAGAACAGCTTCTTACAAGAAAGCAATTGTTCAACTCACTAAAGAGTCGAAAGCGATTGAATTCTTCGAGAGCTTGTCATAAGGAGGCATCAAATGGCTATCAAGAAATATAAACCAACTTCCCCGGGTCGCCGTTTTATGACCGTTTCGGAATTTAATGAAATCACTTCGACGAATCCAGAGCGTTCATTGCTTTCGGTCAAGAAAAAGACGGGCGGTAGAAACTCATACGGAAGAATTACGGTAAGACACATCGGCGGAGGAAACCGCATCAAATACCGTATCATAGATTTCAAACGTAATAAAGACGGTATCCCTGCAAAAGTTGCTTCGATACAATATGACCCAAACCGTTCGGCAAACATCGCATTGCTTAACTACGCCGACGGCGAAAAGCGTTATATTCTTGCTCCGTTAGGACTTAGCGTAGGCGACGTCGTACTCAGCGGTAAGGACGCAGATATTAAGGTAGGAAACACTCTTCCTCTTGAAAATATCCCTGTCGGTACTATGGTGCACAACGTTGAACTTCATCCTAACAAGGGCGGTCAGCTTGTACGTTCGGCAGGTAATGCCGCTCAGCTTATGGCTAAGGAAGGCAGATACGCAACGTTGAGACTTCCGAGCGGTGAAATGAGATACGTGCTTATCGGTTGCAGAGCAACAATCGGCCAGGTCGGAAACGTAGATCACGAAATCGTTGCAGTAGGTAAAGCAGGCAAGACGCGTCATATGGGCGTTCGTCCTTCTGTCCGAGGCGTTGTTATGAACCCTAACGACCACCCTCACGGCGGTGGTGAAGGTAAGTCGCCTATCGGTAAACCGTCACCTGTTACCCCTTGGGGTAAACCGACTCTCGGTTATAAGACCAGAAAGAAGAAGAATACGACTGATAAGTTTATTATCAAGCGTTGCAACTAGGAGATAGAAAAATGAGTAGAAGTTTGAAAAAAGGTCCTTTTGTTGACGAAAGGTTATTAAAAAGAATACAGGCTATGAACGATAGCGGCGAAAAACGTCCTGTCAAAACATGGTCTCGCTCATCAACGATATATCCTGATATGGTAGAACACACGATTGCCGTTCACAACGGACGCACGCACGTACCTGTTTATATCACAAGCGAAATGGTCGGTTATAAACTCGGTGAATTCGCTCCGACAAGAACCTTCAAAGGTCATGCCGGTGAAAAAACAACGGGTAGAAAGTAGGAGGAGTTATGGCAACGAGAACTAAGCAGAAAACATTGCAAAGACACGCTACTGCGGATAATCGCCCTAACGCTACCGCAAAGTTCCAAAGAATTTCGGCATTCAAAGTAAGAATCGTGCTTGATATCATCAGAGGAAAAAGCGTAAACGAAGCACTTGCCATTTTGGAAAACACTCCAAAGGCTGCAAGCGAAATTTTAAAGAAACTCGTAAATTCGGCTGCCGCTAACGCAGAAAACAACATGAACATGTCTCGTAACGATTTAATCGTCGCTGAATGTTATGCAAACGAAGGACCGACGCTCAAGAGAATTCGCGCAAGAGCACAAGGCAGAGCTTTCAGAATCAACAAACGCACATCACATATAACAGTCGTCTTGGACGCTGCATCAAATAACTAGGAGGAAGGATAGAATGGGACAAAAAGTCGATCCGAACGGATTAAGACGCGGTGTCAACAAAAATTGGGAAAGCCATTGGTATGCTGACAAAAAAACTTTTGCTGATAACATCGCTGAAGATAACAAAATCAGAACCTTCCTCAAAAAGAAGTTCTATAAAAACAGAATTTCAAAAATTGAAATTGAAAGAGCGGCAGACAGAATTAAAGTTAATATCTATACGGCTCAACCTGCAGTACTCATCGGTAAAGCAGGCGCAGGCGTTGAAGAAATCAAAAAGTCAGTTGCAAAAATTTGCCCTACAAAGCAAGTCAGCATCAATATTATCGAAGTTAAGCGCGCCGACGCAGACGCAACGCTTCTTGCAGAATGGATTGCCGAACAGCTCGAAGCCAGAGGTTCTTTCCGTCGTTGCATGAAGCAAGCTATAGCAAGAGCTATGAAGAGCGGCGTAAGAGGAATTAAGACCAGCGTTTCAGGAAGACTTGACGGAGCTGAAATCGCAAGATCTGAAACCTACAAAGAAGGTTCTATTCCGCTTCAGAAGATTCGTGCCGATATCGATTACGGATTTGCTACCGCACACACG
Source organism: Christensenellales bacterium (assembly GCA_051883555.1). Lineage (GTDB taxonomy): Bacteria > Bacillota > Clostridia > Christensenellales > CAG-917 > CAG-917. The sequence continues at coordinate 53,368 of JBJETY010000008.1, forward strand.
ATGTACGGCGCAATCGGCGTAAAATGCTGGATTTACAAGGGCGATATTTTGGGACAGAAAAAATTAAGCGATGAAGGAGGAAACGCTCAATGTTAATGCCAAAGAGAGTTAAGCGTCGTCGTCAATTCCGTGGAAGAATGAAGGGCGAAGCTCATAAAGGTAATATGATAGCATACGGTGAATACGGCATTATGGCTTTGGAGCCAAGCTGGATTACCTCCAATCAGATAGAAGCTGCTCGTGTCGCTATGACAAGATACATCCGTCGTGGCGGACAGGTTTGGGTTGATATCTTCCCTCATAAACCTGTAACAAAGAAACCTGCCGAAACTCGTATGGGTAGCGGTAAAGGTTCACCTGAATATTGGGTAGCTGTTGTTAAGCCGGGTCGCATTATGTTTGAAATTGCAGGCGTGGCTGAAGAAGTAGCAAGAGAGGCATTAAGACTTGCGGCACACAAGCTTCCTGTTAAGTGTAAGATTGTCAGCCGTGCAGAATTGGCCGAAGGCGGTGAAAAATGAAAGCAAAGCAAGTATTTGAAATGACAGACGTTGAACTCGCTAACAAACTTAACGAGTTAAAGTCGGAATTGTTTTTCTTGAGATTTAAACACGCAACTAATCAGCTTTCGAACCCTAAGGTTTTAACTGAAACAAGACGTGATATAGCCCGCATCAAGACGGTTATCCGTCAAAGAGAAATCAGCCGTAAGAACGGTGAGAAGTAAGCGGGAGGTACAAGATGGAAAACGAAGAAAGAAATTTAAGAAAGACCAGAGTCGGTGTTGTTATTTCCGACAAAATGGATAAAACCATTGTCGTCGCAATTAAAGAAAGAATCAATCACCCTCTCTATAAAAAGACAGTCAATCGTACGAAGAAGCTTAAAGCTCACGATGAAAAAAATGAATGTGGTATCGGCGATAAAGTTATGGTTGCCGAAACTCGTCCGCTTTCTAAGGACAAGCATTGGAGACTTGTTCAAATCGTTGAGAAGGCTAAGTAGGAGGGCGATATGATACAACCACAAACTATATTAAAGGTCGCTGACAATAGCGGCGCAAAAGAAATCATGTGTATCAGAGTTTTAGGCGGTTCTTTCCGCAGAAGCGGTAATATCGGCGATACAATCGTAGCTTCTGTTAAGGCTGCTATCCCTGGTGGCGGTAAAGTCAAAAAGGGTGACGTAGTTAAGGCGGTTATCGTCAGAAGCCATTATGGTGTCAGACGTGAAGACGGCAGTCACATCAAATTCGATGACAATGCGGCAGTCATTATAGATAACCAAAAGCAACCGGTTGGGTCTCGTGTATTCGGACCTATAGCAAGAGAATTGCGTGAAAAGAATTTCGATAAAATTTGTTCTCTTGCCGAAGAAGTTCTTTAGGAGGCAACAATGGCTAGTTTGAATGTTAAAAAAGGCGATAACGTAATGGTTATTACCGGCAAGGATAAAGGTAAAAGCGGTAAGGTTTTGAAAGTTGATACCGCAAAGGGCCGTATCTACGTCGAAGGTGTAAACATTGTTTCTAAGAGCAAAAAGCCGACAAGCGCTCAGGACAAGGGCGGTATCTTGAAGAAGGAAGGCAAAATCGACGCGTCAAACGTAATGATTATTTGTCCTACTTGTAAAGAAGTCGTCAGAGTCCGCCATGCAGACGCTCCTGCCGGAAGCGCTCAGAAATCAATCAGAGTATGCGCTAAATGCGGAGCTTCGCTTGACGAAAAGAAGGCGGCAGCAAAGAAAGTCGCTGCCAAGAAAGCTCCTGCAAAGAAAGCAACTGCTCCTGCAGCAGACGTAGCTGAAGTAAAGGAAGAAAAAGCAGCCGAGGTTAAAGTAACGGCAGAAACTACTGAAAAAGCTCCTGCAAAGAAAGCTCCTGCAAAAGCAGCGGCACCAAAAGCAGCTGAAGCAAAAGCCGAAGTAAAAGAAGCAGAACCTGCAAAGAAGGCTGCTCCTAAGACGACTGCAGCTAAGGCAACTGCCGAAAAAGCAGAACCTGCAAAAAAGGCTCCTGCAAAGAAGGCGGAAGGTAGCGAAGCGGAAAAGGCTCCTGCAAAAAAGACGACTGCAACTAAGACGGCTACAGCCGACGGAGAAAAGAAAGCTCCTGCTAAAAAGGCTACAGCTTCTACAGCAGCCGCAGCCGACGGAGAAAAAGCTCCGGCAAAGAAGGCTGCAACAACAAAAACTGCAACTGCAGAAAAGACGACCGAAGCTAAAAAAGCTCCTGCAAAAAAAGCAGCGCCAAAAGCTGACGGCGAAGATAAATAGTACGGAGGTATTATCGTGGCAGAAAAAAAGAATCAGGTTGCTAAAGCAACTGCAACCGATAAGGCGAGCGCAGACAGATACAGACTTAAAAAGGTATATACCGAAAACGCTGTACCTGCATTAAAGAAGGCATTCGCCTATGAAAATGTCAACCAAATTCCTCGTCTTGAGAAAATCGTTCTCAATATGGGTTTCGGCGACGTTAAAGATGACAGCAAGAGCTTGAATGCTGCTGTTGAAGAGTTAAAGTTAATTGCTGGTCAAAAGCCTGTCGTAACGAAGGCAAAAAAGAGCGTTGCAAACTTCAAACTCAGAGAAGGAATGAACATAGGTGCAAAAGTTACTCTTCGCGGTAACAAAATGTATGATTTCCTTGATAAATTCATATCTATCGCACTTCCTCGTGTTCGTGACTTCCGTGGTGTGTCCGCCAAATCATTTGATGGTAGAGGAAACTATGCTATCGGTGTTAAAGACCATTTGATTTTCCCTGAAATCTCATATGAACAGACTCAAAAATCAAGAGGATTTGACATTTGTATAGTTACAACCGCAAAAACGGACGAAGAGGCAAGAGAATTGTTAAAACAACTCGGCATGCCTTTTGCGAAGTAAGGAGAATTAATAATGGCAAAGAAATCAATGATAAACAAACAGCAAAGACCACAGAAATTCTCAACTCGTGAATATACAAGATGTCGTATTTGCGGCAGACCTCACGCAGTTTTGAAGAAATATGGCATATGCAGAGTATGCTTCAGGGAACTTGCATACAAAGGTCAGATCCCTGGCGTCAGAAAGTCAAGCTGGTAAGGAGGTTAATATGGTATTCACAGACCCAATTGCAGATATGTTGACAAGAATCAGAAACGCACAAACTGCTAAACATGAAACCGTAACTGTTCCGAGCTCAAAAGAAAAACTTGCTATCGCTGAAATTCTTTTAAAAGAAGGTTATATCAAAAACTTCGAAATTATCGAAAAGGACGTTCAGAACGATATTAAGATTACTTTAAAATATGTCGGCAAATACGAAAAAGTTATCAACGGTTTGAAGCGTGTATCAACGCCCGGCTTGAGAATTTATGCGGGTGCAAACGAACTCCCGAAAGTCCTTAACGGACTCGGAATCGCTATCCTTTCTACTTCACAAGGTATCATTACCGATAAAGTAGCAAGAGAAAAACACATCGGCGGCGAAGTTCTCGCCTACGTGTGGTAAGGAGGTAGGATATGTCACGTATTGGTAGAGCTCCTATCGAAATTCCGGCAAACGTTACGTTTGAGAACAAAGACAATCTTATTACCGTCAAAGGTCCTCTCGGAACTTTGACTCAGGAAGTTGATAAGTCCATAACCGTAAAAAGCGAAAGCGGTAAAATCTTAGTCGAAAGACACAGCGAAGACAAAGACCACCGCGCTCTTCACGGATTGTATCGTGCAATCATAAACAATATGGTTAAAGGCGTAACTACCGGTTTTGAGAAAGCTTTGCTTGTAAACGGTGTAGGTTATAAATGCACGGTTGCAGGAAACAAACTTACAATGAACATCGGTTTCTCTCATCCGGTTGAAGTCGTAGCTCCGGAAGGCATTAAGTTTGAATTGCCAAGTCCGCTTGAAATAGTGGTTAAGGGAATTGACAAACAGAAAGTCGGACAAGTTGCGGCATCGATAAGAGAAATTAAGAAAGTCGAACCGTATCACGGATATGGTATTCAATATAAAGACGAAGTCGTTATCCGCAAAGTCGGTAAGGCTGCAGGTAAATAAGAGGTGAGACAATGATAAATAAGAAAGATAAGAACGCAGACAGACTTATACGTCATAAACGCGTCAGAAAATCAGTAAACGGCACCTCGGAAAGACCTCGTCTTAGCGTATATAGAAGTGAGAATCACATTTACGCTCAGGTCATCGACGACGTTAAAGGAGTAACGTTGGTATCTTCTTCGACGCTCGTAAAAGAAATTGCCGCACAAGCTGAAAAAATCACTAAAATCGAAGCGGCAAAATTGGTCGGTGCCGATGTCGCTAAAAAAGCTATGGCAAAAGGTATAGAATCAGTCGTTTTCGATAGAGGCGGTTACATCTATACAGGTAGAGTTGAAGCTTTGGCAGACGCTGCCAGAGAAGTCGGACTCAAATTTTAGGAGGAAATATGGCAAAGCGTGAAGAAAGAACAAACAGAGAACAAAATGACGGTATCTCCAAAAAACTCATTGCTCTTAACCGTGTTACCAAAGTTGTAAAAGGCGGTAGAACGATGCGTTTCAGCGCTCTTGTTGTAGTCGGCGATGAAAAAGGTTCGGTCGGACTCGGAATGGGTAAGGCTGCAGAAGTTCCTGAAGCTATCGAAAAAGCAACTCAAAATGCAAAGCGTGCTATGAAGCCGATTGCTCTTAAAGATACAACGATTCCTCATGAAATAATCGGAAAATTCGGCAGAGGTCAAGTAAGACTTCTTCCTGCTGAACCGGGTACCGGTGTTATCGCCGGCGGTCCTGTTCGTGCGGTATTGGAAGTTACAGGTATCAAAGACATCAGAACAAAGTCTCTCGGTTCAAACAATCCGATTAACTGTGCTAAGGCAACGATCGAAGGTCTTTTGGGACTCAGAGATGCAAAACAAGTTGCGGCTCTCCGCGGTATACCTGTAGAGGAAATCTAAGGAGGAATTATGGCAACGAAAAAAGTTAAACAAATTAAAGTAACTCTTGTTAAAAGCACAATCGGTTGCGTAAAGAATCAAAAAGCTAACGTTGAAGCTTTGGGACTCGGTAAAGTCGGAAGTTCGAGAATTCACAACGACGACGCTGTAACAAGAGGAATGATAGGCAAAGTTTCTCACCTTGTTAAGGTTGAGGAAATCTAAGGAGGGCAAGAATGTATATTCAAGAATTAAAAGGCGCAGAAGGCGCAACTAAAGCCCCTAAAAGAGTTGGACGCGGTATCGGTAGCGGAACCGGCAAGACTTCTACCCGTGGTCACAAAGGTCAATGGGCAAGAAGCGGTGGCGGTGTTCGTCCTAACTTCGAAGGCGGTCAAATGCCTCTTACCAGAAGAATTCCGAAACGCGGTTTCAATAATAAGAGATTCGCTCATGAATATAGCGTTATAAACATCAGCGCATTGAACGTTTTTGAAAACGGAACGGTCGTCAATGCAGAAACGCTTGTTTCAAAGGGCATTATCGGAAGTATCGCTCCTTACGGACTTAAAGTTATGGGCGACGGCAAGCTTGAAAAGAAATTAACCGTTCAAGCTGCTAAATTCACTAAAACCGCAAAGGAAGCTATTGAAAAAGCAGGCGGCAGTGTAGAGGTATTATAATGTTTGAAACATTAAAGAACGCATTCAAGACTAAGGAAATCAGGGTTAAAATCTTTTTAACCTTGGCTCTCCTTTTAGTTTACAGGATAGGTTGTTATATTCCGTTGCCGGGTATTCAGGCCGATAAAATCGAAGCCGCAATTCTCGGTACAAGTGCAGGAGGAGATTTCCTCAGCATTTTGTCTACGATGACCGGTGGTTCTATGCAAAACGGTACGCTTTTTGCATTAGGTATTCTTCCGTTCATCAATGCGTTCATTATAATGCAGCTTTTAACGCTCGCAATTCCTAAACTTGAAAAGCTTTCTAAAGAAGGCGAACTCGGAAGGAAAAAATTAACGCAAATCACAAGATACTTTGCTATCGTATTGGCTATCGTTCAGGCAATCGGTATCATTTTCACTTGGAAATCATACGACGCTATCGAACCGCTTTTCGGTAACAGTCAGGCAAGTCTTGTCATGACTATGATATGTATAGTCGTCCTTCTTGTCGGCGGCTCGACAATGGTAATGTGGCTCGGCGAAAGAATGACCGAATACGGAATCGGAAACGGAACTTCGCTTATAATCTTTGTAGGTATCTTGTCTTCGTTCGGCGTTACGCTTGCTAAGTCTTTCAAGATGGTAGGCGAACAATGGACGTACATCTGGAATATTATCGGTTTCCTTATTATTGTTTTCCTTATATTCCTTTTTATCGTATTCACCGACTTGTCGGAAAGACGCGTTACGGTTCAATACGCTAAACAGATTAAAGGAAACAAAATGTATGGCGGAAGGTCAACGCATATTCCTATCAGGGTAAACAGCGGCGGCGTTATGCCAATCATCTTTGCTTCATCAATTTGTATGTTCCCACAGATGATTATGAGTTTCTGGCCTACAAGCGACGCTTACATTTGGTATTCAACGCATATGGGTAGCGGTACGTGGCCTTACTACGTATTCCTTGCCTTATTCATTATATTCTTCAGCTATTTCTATTCGATGATACAATTCAATCCGGATGAAATCGCAAAGAATATTCAGCAATCGGGCGGACTTATAATGGGTATAAGAGCAGGTAAACCTACGGCTGACTATTTGAGAAGAGTTAACAATCGTATAGTTTTAGTAGGTGCGTTATTCCTTGCTATACTTGCTTTGGTACCTACGTTCATATTCCAGGCATTGTCCGACAACGGTGCATTGGGATTCGGCAGCGCATTCTCCGCAACCGGATTACTTATCGTCGTATCGGTAGCTCTTGAATTGAACAAGCAGTTGGAATCGCAGATAATGATGCGTCATTATAAAGGTTTCTTAAAATAAACCACAACTTTCAATAAGGCATCGCAATTTTTGCGATGCCGAAAGAGAGGTAAAAATGAAAAACATAGTTTTACTCGGTGCACCGGGTGCCGGAAAAGGTACTCAGGCTGCACTTATCGCCAAAGAATACAACGTTCCTCACATTTCTACGGGTGACATTCTTCGTAGAAATATTAAAGAGGCAACCGAACTCGGCAAACTTGCTAAATCTTATATCGACAAAGGCGCTTTAGTCCCTGACGAAGTAGTTATCGATATAGTCAAAGACAGACTTACGGAGTCGGACGCTCAGAACGGATATATCCTTGACGGCTTTCCAAGAACTATAGCTCAGGCCGAAGCTCTGAAAAAAGTCGCGAGAATCGATATCGCTCTTAACATTGTCGTTCCGTTTGAAACGATAATAGAAAGATTGTCGGGCAGAAGAGTTTGTATTTGCGGAGAGACGTCACACGTAAACGTGTTGAAGGGTAGCGACGTTTGCCCTAAATGCGGACAGAAGATGTTTATTCGTGACGACGATAAACCGGAGACGGTAAAAGCAAGACTTGACGTTTACGAAAAGCAGACCGCACCTTTGATCGGTTTTTATAAAAATGAAGGAGTGCTTGTCGATATTGACGCCACAACGGTGGAAGCCACGTTCGACGCAGTTAAAGAGGCGCTTAATAAATGATTTATTTAAAAACACCGTTTGAAATCGAAAAGATGAAAAAAGCGGGAAAAGTCGTAGGGGACCTGTTGAAATTTCTCGAAGAGAAGATTCAGGCGGGCATGACGACAAAGCAGCTTGATACGCTGGCGGAAAATTTTATCAGACGGCATAACGCCGTTCCGTCCTTTTTAAATTACGGCGGATATCCCGCATCGATTTGTTGCTCGATAGACGATGAAGTCGTACACGGTATTCCGGGCGACAGAATAATAGAAGAAGGGCAGCTGGTAAGCGTTGACGTCGGGGCAATACTCGACGGCTGGCAGGGCGACGCGGCAAGAACGTTTCTTGTCGGTAACGTCAGCGAAGAAAAAAGAAAACTCGTAAAAATTGCCGAAGAAAGTTTTTATAAAGGCATAGCCGAATTTAAAGTCGGCAACCGCCTTGGCGATATATCGCACGCAATACAAAGTCACGTTGAAGCTAACGGCTTTTCCGTTGTAAGAAGCCTGGTTGGACACGGTATCGGCAAAGATATGCATGAAGACCCTAACGTTCCTAATTATGGAAGAGCGGGGAGCGGAATCGAACTGAAAGAAGGTTTGGTGCTGGCAATAGAACCGATGATTAACATCGGTACGTATAAAGTCTACACTAAGCGTGACGGCTGGACAGTCGTAACATATGACGGTAAAGCGTCGGCACATTATGAAAACACCGTGGCATTAACGGAAAACGGCACGGAAATATTGACGCTTTGAGGTGCGTATGGAGTTAGGACAAGTTGTTTATTCTAAACAAGGCCGTGACAGCGGACGCTACTATGCGGTTGTAGAAATCGTCGATAAAGATTATGTCAGAATCGCCGACGGAAAGCTGAGACGTATAAAATCGCCTAAACTTAAAAAAATCAAGCATCTCAAAACAAAGGGAGAAACGCTTGATAAAATAAGCGAAAAACTGAAACAAAACGCGCAAGTTTTCGATACGGAACTTCGCAGTGCATTAAGACCGTTTAACGAAGAAACGGACAGTTAAAAAATTGGAGGTTGTATGTCTAAAGGAGACGTCATCGAAGCAGAAGGCAAGGTTATTGAAGTTTTGCCTCAAACGAAATTCAAGGTAGAACTTACAAACGGCCACGTTATCGTAGCTTATCTATCCGGAAAGCTCAGACAACACAATATACGAGTTTTAGAGGGTGACAAAGTCACCGTCGAGCTTAGCCCTTATGACCTTACTAAAGGCAGGGTTATGTGGAGATTTAAAAATTAATTAGGTCGGAGGAAAGAATAATGAAAGTAAGACCATCGGTAAAACCAATGTGTGACAAGTGCAAAGTTATCAAGCGTAACGGAAGAGTTATGGTTATTTGCTCAAAGTATAAAAACCATAAGCAACGTCAAGGCTGATTAGTAAATATTCCAAAGCGGCTGCCTGCAACATTCCGTTTTTTTTGCAGGACTTTGGTTGTTCAGATAGATTTTTTTAAATTTTTGGAGGTAGAAAATGGCAAGAATCGCCGGCGTGGAATTACCACGTGAGAAAAGAGTTGAAATCGGACTTACATACATTTTCGGTATCGGTCGTCCGACAGCCAACAAAATTTTAAGCGAAACAGGCATCAGTCCGGACGTCCGTGTTAAGGACTTGGACGAAAATCAAGTCAGCTTGCTTCGTGACTACATTGAAAAGCAACTTACTGTCGAAGGTGACTTAAAAAGAGAAATCGACACAAACATTAAAGAACTTAAAGAAATCGGCTCATACAGAGGTATCCGTCACAGAAAGGGACTTCCTGTAAGAGGTCAGAGTACAAAACAGAATGCGCGCACGAGAAAAGGTCCGAAAAAGACTGTTAGCCGCAAGAAGAAATAAGGAGCGATGACATGGCTGGAAAAAATGTAAAGAAAAGAGCATCAGGCAAAACTGCGGAAAAAGGTCAAGCACATATTCATGCTTCCTTCAATAACACCATCGTTACCATAACGGATATGAACGGAAACGCAGTTTCATGGTCAAGCGCAGGCAAGCTTAAGCTCAGAGGTTCAAGAAAATCAACCCCGTTTGCAGCTCAAGTTGTTGCCGAAGACGCTGCTAAAATAGCATACGAACAAGGTATGAGAGTAGTTGAAGTTTACGTCAAAGGACCGGGCGCAGGAAGAGAATCTGCAATCAGAGCGCTCGCAAACGTCGGACTCGAAGTATCTTTGATTAAGGACGTTTCACCGATTCCTCACAACGGTTGCCGTCCGCCAAAGCCTAGAAGACTGTAAGGAGGTAATTGATAATGGCTAAATATACAGGTGCAGATTGCCGTTTGTGCAGACGCGAAGGCTGCAAACTTTATTTGAAAGGCGACAAATGTAACTCTCCGAAGTGTACGTTTGATAAGAAACAAACCCCTCCAGGTATTCACGGTCAAGGCAGAAAGAAACCGTCGGGATATTCGGTTCAGCTTCGTGAAAAGCAAAAGACTAAGAGATTTTACGGTCTCAGCGAAAAGCAACTTTCTATGTATTACGAAAAGGCTGCATCGCTCAGAGGTATCACCGGTGAAAATCTTCTTATATTGATTGAAAGAAGACTTGACAACGTAGTTTACCGTATGGGCTTTGCCGCATCGAGAGATATGGCAAGACAACTTGTCAACCACGGTCATTTTACCGTAAACGGCAAGAACGTAGATATTCCATCGATTTTGATTAAGGCCGGCGACGTAATCGCTGTCAGAGAGACGAAAAAAGAAAAAGAACTTTGGAAATCGGCAAAAGAAATTAAAAACCCAAGCGTTCCTAAGTGGCTTGAATATGACAACACAACTTTGACAGGAAAGGTTCTTGCTCTTCCTGAAAGAGCAGATATCGACCTCGACGTCAAAGAGCACTTAATCGTTGAGTTGTACTCCAAATAATAAGTAATTCAGGAGGCTTAATATGATGGAAATCAAAAAACCTAAGATTATTTGTGAAGAGAATGAAAGCAAAAATTTTGCTAAGTTTGTCGTCGAACCTCTTGAAAGAGGCTTTGGCACAACGCTCGGAAATTGCCTTAGGAGAATATTATTGTCATCACTTCCGGGTGCAGCTGCCGTCGGTATTAAAATCGAAGGCGTTGACCATGAATTTGCTACAATAAAAGGCGTTAAAGAAGACGTCACGGATATCATTTTAAATATCAAAGGTTTACGCCTTAAAATCAACGGCACGGACAGGGCTGGAAAAATCGAGTTGACTTTAAGAAAGAATACTCCTGGCGTTGTTAAGGCCGGCGATATCGACGTTCCTGGTGACGTTGAAATTATGAATCCTGATATGTACATTTGCACAATCGACGAAGGCGGCGCAATTATGATGTCAATTTTCGTCGATAGCGGCAGAGGTTACGTTCCTGCAACAAAGAATAAGGATTCGAGAGCCGCAATCGGATATATTCCGATCGATTCAATTTATACGCCTGTTTTGAAAGTCAATTATACTGTTGAAAGCACTCGTGTCGAACACAGTATTGACTTCGATAAACTCACAATCGAGGTAGAAACAGACGGAACAACGTCTGCAAAAGAAATCATTTCTCTTGCAGCAAAAATTATGAACGACCATCTTAAACTTTTTGTCGAACTTGTCGAATCTATGAGCGATTACGAAATTTTGGTTTCGCAAGGCGACGATAAGCAACAAAAAGTTTTGGAAATGTCAGTTGAAGATTTAGACCTTTCCGTACGTTCTTATAACTGTCTTAAACGTGCCGGTATTCACACTGTAGAAGACCTTACTAAACGTTCAGAGGACGATATGTTGAAAGTCAGAAATCTTGGTAGAAAGTCGCTCGAAGAGGTCATCAAGAAGTTGGAAGACTTAGGACTTGGACTCAGAGCTCAAGAAGATTAGGAGGTAAGATATGCCAAAGAAATTAGGTAAAAGATCTGACCAAAGAATGGCTTTGCTTAAGAATCAAGTCTCAGAGCTTCTATGGTATGGACAAATCGAAACAACAGTTGACCGTGCAAAATCAGTTAAATCTATTGCTGAAAAACTTATTACCGTTGCCGTCAACAGTTATGAAGATACGGTTAAAGTAACAAAACAAGTTAAAAACGCAAAAGGCGAAACAGTAAATCGCGAATTCACCAACGACGGACCTAAGAAACTTGCCGCTCGTCGTAAGCTTATGGCAAATCTCAGAGATTTGCAGGAAGTTAAGAACGAGAAAGAAAGCAAGGCTAACTTTAAAGCTCGTACTAAGGACATTAAGCATCCGCTTATTGAAAAGATGTTCAATGAATATGCTCCTAAATATGCTGCAAGAAAAGAAGAACTCGGTCAAGGTGGCGGATATACTCAAATGTTCAGACTTGGCGAAAGACGCGGCGACGCTGCAGAAATGTGCGTTTTGAAATTGATTTAAGTTTAGATTTAAGCTAATTTATTTTGTAAATCGATTTAAAATCAACAATTAAAAGACCTACCGTTCGGTAGGTCTTTTTGCGCGTTTACGTTTTGCCGTAAATTGTCGTAGCTAAAAGCGGCATTAGCAGAGTAACAAAAAATTTCTTTAAGAATTTCTTTTTTAATTGTTCATAGTATTTCGATAAAATATTCGTTTATTAAACAAAAAGAAATAAAATATTGCCGATTATTTTATTAAAATAATTGATTGATTTAATTTATTGTGTTAGAATCACCAAAAGGAGATTTTATGATTAAACACGTAGTATGCTTTAAACTTAAAGATAAAACGGAAGAAAATATGCAGGATGCAATAAGCACGCTTCTTTCCATGAAAGGCAACGTGCCTACGGTGCGTGAAATCGAAGTACATAGAGATTTTTTAGAAAGCCCGAGAAGTTATGACATTATGCTCGAAGTTACGCTTGACGACAAGGATATGCTTGACGTATATCAAAACGACGCGTATCACTGTTCGGTAGTTAAAGAGCTTATGCATAGAATTTCCGAGAAAAGCGTTTCAATCGATTATAAAATTTAAGGAGACATAAAATGGGAAAGAAAACCTCAACAAACAAATTGGCATTTTTCACTATTTGCCTTATTGCAATTGTGTATCTTGTAGCAATGATTCTTCATTTGGTTGGAGTAAGCTCTCTTGCCGTAGTAATTCTTCAAAACGTCGCTGCGATATTGCTTCTTGTAATTTGCGGAATATGCGGTTGGAATTACGTTGCCGGTAAGGCTACCGTATATAAAGTCTTGTACGTAGTCGTTATACTTGTGATAATCGTCGGAATTATTATTCCTATGTGCATTTAACGGTATAAAACAAACTTAAAATTTATTTAAGATTAAATCCTTAAAGAAAATAGCGATACTTTAGTATCGCTATTTTCTTTTTTTATAAACCGGTATGATTTGTATGCTCGTATGTTTAAACCGGTATGATTTGTATACTCGAATGTTTGTAAAACGGGGTGATTTATAAACTAGTATAATTTTGTAGTTCTAACGCTAGTTTTTAAATTGTCGATTTTGAAATTTTTATGTTATTTAAAACCTTTTTAAAATAATACGTAAATAATTAGCTTATATATTATTTAAAAATGCAGGTATAAAATTCAAACCCGAAACGGCGCCGATTTGCAGAGCAACCTTTTACGGCAACGGCTGCTTATATGCATTTCTGCACATATTAAAATACAAAACCGAAACCGAAAACCGTAAGCGTGCATACGACGGCAACAACAGCCAGATTGACTTTAAAATAACTCATAATCAGTGCCAGCACGGTTCCGATTGTTGCCGTCCATACGTTTCCTGTGGACGACAGAATTGCGGGGAACGTTAATGCGGAAAGTACGGCATAAGGCATGTAATATAAAAACGACTTCAAGAAAACCGATTTCACTTTTTTTCTGCAAAACACCAGTGGCACCATTCTCGGTAGAAAGGAGGCAAGAGCCATAATAAGCACGCATAAAATCTGATAAGTCATAACGCATGCCTCCTTAAATCTTCTGATTTAAAATATGCACATATTTGCATATGACAAGTTAAACGTTTCATAATAGACCTCCGCTAGGGGGAAGCATATTGTCACTTTCCGTTTCTGCCGTTTCAGTCGATTGAATCGGAAAAAGTATTGCCGTTACGGCCGCGGCAAGACACGAAGCGATAATAACCGAAAAGCCCATAGAAAGCGAAGGTATGCCGAATTCGATGAGACAAGAAAAAATTGCTCCTAAAGATACGCAAAGCAAAATCGGTTTTGATTTTTTCGCAGGCGGTATTATGATTGCTATAAACATGCAATAAAGAGCGATGCCCATTGCGTTTTGTAGCGCAAAAGGTAGAACGCTGTTTACAAGTCCGCCGAGCAACGTTCCTATCGTCCAACCGAAATAAGGCGTTGTGGCAAGTCCCAAAAAATATAAAAAATTTAACTTATCCTTTGTCGTCGAGGCGACGGCGAATATTTCGTCGGTTATAAAAAGACTCATAATAAGTCTCTTGCCGACTCCGACGTTGCTGTTTAATTGCTGAGAAAGGCTAAGGCTCATCAGCGAATAGCGGATGTTTATTACAAAAATCGCCAAAGCGATTTCTATATAGCCTGCACATGCCGAAATAAGCTCGACTCCCGCAAATTGACCTGCCGAAGTAAGGTTGGTAGCCGAAATAAGCGTGGCGAGCCAAACGGGAAGTCCGCTTCTCGAAGCAACCAGTCCGAACGTAAACGACACGGCAATATATGCAAAACAAATCGGTAATCCTTGTTTTAAACCGTCGAAATAAGTCAGTCTTTTGTCCATAGCGGTAATATAATAGCACAAAGGCGAATATTTTGTATGATTTTGTTTATGAATATTTAAAATGATTAACTATAGTTTATTCAAAATTAGTTTATATATAGGTTTAACGTTAAACAATTAGTTTTGAAACAATTAGTTTTGCGTTTAACGACAAATTTCAAATGGCTTGACACAAGTTTAAAATTCGATGCCGAATGAAACGTTAATTTCAAAAGCGGACAAGGTAGGCAGGCATGGAAATAAGGTCAGAAGCGTAAAATTTAAGGCAAAGCAAACAATTATCAAACGATAAATAGCTAAATTGCAAAATGACCTAAAAGATAGCAAAATTCGTCATAATTTTACGACGGAAAACTTGCAAAATTTTGTCTATAACAAAAAAATTTAAAATTATTGTTTAAACGACAAATAACGATTGAAAAAACGACAAATTATTTTAAAACGTATAACAAAAAGTTTGTTAAATTTTTATAAAACGACAAAAATTGCAGTCGCAAGTACTAAATAAAAAAGTCCGACGAACTAAGATTAGGCGTCGGAACCGTATTTTTGCAAGAAGGTTTTGTTTAGATACATATAAAATCTCTATAAAAAAGCGATCTTATTAAAATACGAAGTCTCGTTATTTTATGTCACAAAAAGACGCGGAAGACTTGATCATAAAGAGAACGCATTTTAATGAGCGAGCGTCAATGAATTATTTTCGATGATTTGATTTTTATGTGCATTTCATTTTATCTGTCCGATATAAATTCTATTTTTTATTCTGCTTTAATCCCCATTCTAATCTATTGTCAAATTTATATTTACATTTATTGGGATTACCTTCGCATATTTCATTGTATAACGTATTTAAATCGTATACGGCAGACCATATCGTATCGAAATGCAAGTTCTTCTCGAATTGACAAACGAAACCGTATTTCCCCGATATAATATTTTTACATTCTTCGAAAGAAATATTTGAATTGTTTTTTAAGCACTTGTCTATCGTATTATATCTATCGTTTGTATAATACCAATTATCCTCTTTGTTATTGTATTTAGTCATATTATTCGATATAAAATGATTTGTCGCAATTGCGTAATTATCACAATATCTCACATTTATTTCTTCGCTTGTGCATTCAACTACTGCAATACTTCCGTTTTTATCGGCAATTAACAGATTGTGAGACGATGAAACGGGAAGCGTTTTAATTAACTCTATCGCTTCTTCTGTTGTTTTACATTCTTCCAATACTTTTCTTACGATAAAACCTCCATTAATGCCGGGGTTTATCTTCTTTGACAGAAGAAACGTTAAAGCTATACTTAAACCATGCTCGTTGATTCCATCTTCTACTGAAATCATTGCAGTCGAATGCGCTAAAAAGGTATTTTTCCCTTCCGCTCTATATAAAACGCTTTCGCTTGTTTTTTTATATTCCGGGAACATATCCATATTTCTTGCAAAATATACTTTATCTTTACTTTTAACGGCAAAAACCGTACAACCGTGTACGTCTTCGTTACAATATATATTAAACAACCAAAAAGCTAAATCTTCATATTTTTGACGTAATCCTTCAGCTAATCCACGTACTTCCATCATTATTTCACTCATATATTTTTCATATATAGGTAAACACCTTTGTCCGAAAGTTTTTTGTTTATCGGAAAGTTTAATTACCGACGATAAATCTTCACCTGTTTTATACAATAAATCGCCATAGTGTTTTCCCATTTCATAGTGATTTCCTTTTAATCTCGGATGATACATCTATTTCGTCTCCTTTTTTAAATTACTTTTATTTTTAACAATCTTTTTGCAATTTGAAATTTGTAGATTTTTATTCGAAACAAAACGCCAAAAACTCAGGATTGTGCTCTATCGTTTATTCAATAAAGAGTATTTTTCTTTGTTATATTGATTTTTTTAATTAGTTTCGGGTTATTTCTATACCGAAAATTTAATTTAACCGAAAATTCAATTTATTTTCGATAAATTATACCATAATATGTTCACAAAAACAAAACAGAAGCTACTTAATTTAAGCTTCCGTTTTCGCTTCATATACGTTATAAAATCTTAAGATTATTTTTCTTTACTAATAGCAAGTCATTTTATATGCCAAGCAGTCTTAATTGTATCCCTAAAAGTTATAAGCAGGTATCATTTTATGCGTTTTCATTATATAAAAACAAAAAGTTCGATACTTTTGTCGTATCAAACCTATCGTTAAATATGGCGCACTCGGCGGGATTCGAACCTGCGACCTTCAGAATCGGAATCTGATGCTCTATCCGGCTAAGCTACGAGTGCATGCTTTTTAAATTCGTTTTGCGGCTATTGTCGTTAGCTTAAAATGCAAAATCATCGGCGATAAACTTATGCTTTATAAATTTATCTGATAAGCATGGCATTTAGCGTTTTGCTATAATTATGATTTTTGCTACGTTTTGCAATACGTTTTGATATTATTTTCTTACATTATGTTAAAACGAAAACCCGAAAAAGTCTATCAAAATAAAAGGAATTTTATTATTTACTTTACAGCATACGGGTGTTATACTTTAACAAAGTAAGGAGGTGCTAAATGGACGAACAGAGTTTTAAGGCGATATTGGCTAAAATCGGAAAAACACCGCTTGTGGAGAGCGGCATCGACAGAGTATACGCTAAGCTTGAAAAATATAATCCTGCCGGAAGCATAAAAGACAGAGCGGCTTTGTTTATGCTTATAAAAGGATTTAAAGAAGGGAAATTGGGCAGCGGAATAGTGGAAGCGACAAGCGGCAATACCGGAATAGGGCTTGCTTACATTGCGTCTGAGCTCGGTTT
>JBJETY010000009.1:0-15283 GCA_051883555.1 Christensenellales bacterium
GAATACGTTCGGAAGAACTTTTGTCCGTTGAATAAAACCATCAACAAGAGCAATCTCGGACGGTTGATAATTGTCGGCGGATGTAAAAATTACGTCGGCGCCGTTTTGTTTGCAACGGAAGCGGCAATGCGTACGGGAGTGGGAACAAGTATGGTTGCAGTTCCTTCATCGATAAGTTCGGATATCCGACAGAGAGTTTTATATAGCGGCTTGTTCCCTTTGTCGGAAAACGACGGGAATATAGTTTTTTCCGAAAGGGAAATCGAAAAGGCATTGAGCGGAGCTACTGCTTGCGTTTTAGGCATAGGCGGTGGAGACGGGGAATTCGGTAAAATCGCAGATTACATTTTCGAAAACACGGACATCAATTTCGTTTTGGACGCCGACGGCTTTAAGACGCTAAGCGCCGACAAAGCGTTCGGATACAAGGCTGTGTTTACTCCGCACCCAAAAGAATTTTCTCGCCTTACGGGGATTTCTGTCAGAGAAATATTGGATAATCCTGTAAATATTGCTGAAAAATTTGCAAAAGAAAGAGAAGTCGTATTGCTTTTAAAAGGTTATAAAACGATAATAACCGACGGAAATCGGACAGTTTTAAACGACGTCGGTTGCCCTAAAATGGCAAAAGGCGGTTCGGGGGACGTATTGTCGGGAGTTATCGGCGCATTGCTTGCCAGAGGCGTTTCTCCTTTTTGTGCGGCATCTTCAGGCGCTTATATTTGCGGAAAAGCCGCTTGCATTTCCGACGTAAACGAATATAGCTTTTTACCGACCGACACGATTGACAATTTAATTAAGGTTATAGATAAACTGACAAAAGACGAAGAGTTCTGAAACCGCTTCGTCTTTTTAATTTGTTTTAAAACAGTTATTCTTGCTAAAAACAGCTAATCTTGCAAATTTTAAATTTGTTATCCGTTTTAAAAATATAAGCTAAAAATATAAGCTGAAGATAAACCAAAGATATAGTTAAAGATATAAACTATTTGTTTTAAGGATATAAATTTTTTGGTTTTAAACGTAGAATCCGAGACTAATCATCAATGCTTCGTTGACCATATTCATTATATTGTCCGGAAGCTCGCCGATTTTGTCTTTGAGTCTCCTTTTGTCTATTGTACGAATTTGCTCGAGTAAAACCACGGAATTTTTCGGAAGTCCGTATTCTTCTGCCGGTAGATTTATATGGGTAGGTAATTTTGCTTTATTAAGTTGCGACGTAATTGCAGCAGCAATTATCGTAGGGCTATATTTATTTCCTACGTCGTTTTGCACTACAAGCACAGGACGAACGCCGCCTTGTTCGCTACCCACAACCGGGCTTAAATCAGCATAATATAAATCGCCACGTTTTATCATAATTTCTCCATATAAATAATTGCCTTATCGTAAAATTTTAAACTGATTTATTTTATGAATATTTTAAAATTTGCGTTACTTTGTTGAAAGAGTTTAAATTTGAGGTTATAATAATTTTATGAAAAGTTACGAATATATTTTGTTTGACCTTGACGGAACTCTTACAAACAGTGAAGGCGGAATAAAAAGGTGTATAAATTACGCTATGACTTGTTTAAATATGGATACGCTTTCCGATGACGTTTTAAACAGCATGATAGGTCCGCCGTTCGTCGTATCGATGAAAAGATTGGGAATGGACGACGCTACTATCGAAAAAGCCATAAAGTATTATCGCATGCAATATGAAATCGACGGTTGGTTCGATAACAAAGTTTACGACGGAATTGAAGATATGCTTGCTGTTTTAAAGGAAAAAGGCTATAAGTTGGCGCTAGCCACGAGCAAACCTATGAAATTCACTTTGAAGATTATGGACTATTTTAATCTTAGTCGATATTTTGATTTTATCGGTGCCGCCGATACCGATAATAAAAGAGGAAGTAAAATCGAAGTAATAAATTTTGTTTTTGAAAACATGAAGATTGTCGACAAAAAAAGAGTTATAATGTTAGGCGACAGACTTTATGACGTCGAAGGTGCAAAACTTGCAGGAATCGACAGCGGTGGCGTGCTGTGGGGCTTCGGAGATAGGGAAGAACTTGAAAATGCGGGCGCAAATTATATTTTTGAGTCACCAAATGACGTTAAAAAGTTTTTTACGTGATAATTATCAATTTACAAAGCAACTATTTGGTGTTATAATCAAAAATATGTATGGAGGATCGAATTATGAAAATAAATCAGTTTAATCCTAAGGATTTATTGACAATTCCGAATATAATTACTTATTTCAGAATTTTGTGCGTGCCTGCATTTATCGTAATGTCGGTTTTAGCCGGAAAACAGAATAATGAAACGTTTATTTACGTTGCACTCGGAATTTTCGTCATAGCTGCAGCAAGCGACCTTGTTGACGGCATATTAGCTAGAAAATTTAACTGGGGCAGCGGCGTAGGTATGCTTCTTGACCCTCTTGCGGATAAACTTATGCATATTGCAATGGCAATATGTATGTGCTTTGCAATCAGACTTGACGGCGTAACTTTTTGGGGATGCGAATACTATTTGCATTGGGGATTTTTAATTGCAATAGCAGCCAAAGAAATTTTTATGATAACGCTTGCACCTATTGTCGCCAAATCTGGCGTTGTCGTTCAGGCAAATATGATTGGTAAGGTTGCGTCTGCTACGCTCTCAATCGGCTTTATTATGTGTTTCTTCCATAAATATCTTGTGCCTTACGGAGCATGGGATTGGGCGGTAATTTCAGTTGCAATTTTGCAAAGCTATTTTGCACTCGGAAGTTACGTTATCGACGTTGCAAAACAGCTTATACCTATTTTGAAAGAAAAGAAAGCTGCAAAGGCAGGCGTAAAAACGATTGCCGAAACAACGGAAACCGCTGCCGAAAGCGAAAAATCCGACGATAGCGAAAAATAAGATATAGAAAAATAGAATTTATTTTAATTTAAAATAAAAGAAAATTTAAATAAAAGACAAAAAATCAGACAAATAAAATACAAATAAAAGATAAATAAAAGACGACATATTAAAGGCAATTTAATAAAATACGTTATTTCATTCGGAAAATTCAGTATGAAATAACAATCACATAAAGATATTAAGGAACAACCCAATTATGGACAAAGTTTACAATCCTGAATTTGAACAAAGAATTTATGAGTTTTGGCAAAAGAAAAAATATTTTGAAGCTCATCCAAACAGTGAAAAAGAGCCTTTCACAATTATGATGCCGCCTCCAAACATTACGGGGCAACTTCATATGGGGCATGCTTTAAATCAAACCATACAAGATATTATAATACGTTTTAAGCGTATGGACGGTTATGAAGCTCTTTGGCTTCCGGGTACCGACCACGCTTCTATTGCTACCGAAGTTAAAATCGTCGAACAGATGAAAAAAGACGGCGTAACGAAAAACGATATCGGCCGTGACGGTTTTATGGAAAGAGCATGGGCTTGGAAGGAGCAGTATGGCGGAAGAATCGTCGAACAACTTAAACGTCTCGGTACGTCTTGCGATTGGTCTAAAGAAGCGTTCACTATGGACGAAAATTGTTCTAACGCCGTACTTGACGCCTTTGTTAAGTATTATGAAAAAGGCTTGATTTACCGTGGCGACAGAATTATTAACTGGTGTCCGTGTTGTAAGACTGCGTTAAGCGACGCAGAAGTCGAATACAGTGAGCAGGATTCTTTCTTATGGCATTATCGTTATCCGTTTGCAGACGGCAGCGGATATATTACGATTGCTACCACTCGTCCTGAAACAATGCTTGGCGATACGGCGGTTGCCGTAAATCCGAAAGACGAAAGATATAAAGATCTCATCGGGAAAATGCTTCGTTTGCCGTTGACAGACAGAGAAATACCTTTGATTGCCGATGAATACGTCGAATTAGGTTTCGGTACAGGCGCCGTTAAAATTACGCCGGCTCACGATCCTAACGACTTTGAAGTAGGTCTTCGTCACAATCTCGAAGTTATCAGAGTTATGGACGACGGCGGAATTATGAATGAGAATGCCGGCAAGTATCAAGGTCTTGACCGCATGGAAGCAAGAAAACAAATCGTCAGCGACCTTCAGGAACTCGGTTTGGTTGAAAAAATCGAACCGTATAAGCATAACGTCGGCGAATGTTATCGTTGCCATTCAACGGTTGAACCTATTGTTTCTAAGCAGTGGTTCGTAAAAATGAAACCGCTTGCAGAACCTGCAATCAAAGCCGTAAAATCAAAGAAAATTGAGTTTATTCCTAAACGCTTTGAAAAAATTTATTTCAATTGGATGGAAAATATAAAGGATTGGTGTATTTCTCGTCAACTTTGGTGGGGACACCGTATTCCTGCATATTATTGCGACGATTGCGGAGAAATGGTCGTTTCAAAGACAAAAGTAGACGTATGCCCGAAATGCGGCGGAAAAATGCGTCAGGATGAGGACGTTCTCGATACTTGGTTTTCGTCAGCACTTTGGCCGTTCTCGACGCTCGGCTATCCTAAAAAGAATAAGAATCTTGATTATTTTTATCCGACGAACGTATTGGTTACGGCATACGACATTATATTCTTCTGGGTTGCTCGTATGATATTCAGCGGACTCGAATTTATGAACGAGGTGCCGTTCAGCGAAGTTTTGATACACGGAATTGTCCGCGATAATCAGGGCAGAAAGATGAGTAAATCGCTTGGAAACGGCGTCGATCCGCTTGTGCTTATCGATAAATACGGCGCGGATGCATTACGTTTTTCGTTGGCAAGCGGTATTGCTCCTGGCAGCGACACTCGTTTCAGCGATGAAAAGATTGAATCTTGCAGAAACTTTATGAATAAGCTTTGGAACGCTTCCCGTTTCGTTATTATGAATCTTGACGGCGAACCGGCAGAAATTCCGCAACGCCTTAACGTAAGCGATAAATGGATTTTAACAAGGCTCAATGAAGTTATACGTGAGATTACCATAAATCTTAATAAATATGAAATCGGACTTGCTTCGGCAAGATTGTATGATTTTGTATGGAGCGAATTTTGCGATTGGTACATCGAATCACAAAAGGGCATGCTTTATAGTGACGATAAAAAGGTTAAATCACATTCCGTGATGGTTTTAAGGTACGTTCTTGAACAGATCTTAAAGCTTATGCATCCTTTTGCTCCTTTTATAACCGAAGAAATTTATATGACGCTCAATCCTAAGACTTCGATTATGATTCAGAAATGGCCGCAATACAACAAAAAGCAAATGTTCAGAAAAGAGGAAAGGGCGTTTGAAAATATTAAGGACTGCATTGTAGCGTTGCGTAATACTCGCGCCGAAATGAGTGTTCCTCCGTCAAAGAAAATTAAACTTTACGTTATTCCGACGGATATCCAAATGTTCGGAAAAGTCAGCTCGTATTTTACAAAGTTGGCTAATATTTCCGAATTGGTGATAATTTCCGATAAAAAAGAAGTGCCTGAAAAATCGATTGCTCTTATTGCCGACGGCATCGAGATGTTCGTTCCGTTCGGCGACCTTGTCGATATGGAAAAGGAAAAGGAAAGATTAAACAAAGAAATTGCGACGACGAAGCAGGAAATCGAAAAATCTAACGGCATGCTTGGAAATGAAAATTTTGTCAATAAAGCACCTGAAAAACTTGTCAATGCCGAGCGTGAAAAGCTTGCGAAGGCAAAAGAGAAACTTGAAAAGCTTATGGACAAATTAAATATGTTTGATTAGTTTTTCTGTAAAAGTAATTTGTTCGGTAATGAACAAAAATGAACGATAATATGTAAATTTTCGAGAAAATAAAATAGTTTTCTCAAAAAATCGGTCAAAAAATCGGTCAAAAATAAATTTTTTGGAGAAAAGAATGAGTTATTTTAAATCGTCATGGAAATACTTTTTTTCTAAGGGTATGATTTTTGCTCTTATTTTACTCATACCTGCGGTTTTTTTGCCGTTTATCGTCTCTCCGTCCAGTTTGTTTGAGTCGTTATTATCATTTAAATTGCAAAATCCTGACGGCTATACCGATATGTTTCTTTCAATGTTTTTTGATTATAAAAGCATTTGGATCGGCATTATCGGTTTACTCATTGAAATTCTTTTTACGGCAATAGTATTTGGCACTATTGACCGCCATATGAGAACGGGGCAATTTAACTTAAGTTTCAGAAGGGCAAACGTAAGACTTAATTTCAATATAATTACCGCCGTAAGGTTTGTGCTTGTAATGACAATAACCTTTTTGATATATCTGTTTTTAAATCTGTTGTTCTTTATGCTTTGGGCAACCATATCGAAAAGTTATGCTACTTTCTACTTGCTTTGCGTAATATCGCTTGTATTGTTAAGCTTATTGTATGCAATATTACTTGCAATTATAATTTTATGGCCGCCGTTTATGTTGCACACAGGGCTTACGTCCGGCAACGCTTTCAGAATGTCTTTTGCACAGATAAACGGACACATTATGAAAATTGCTTTTAATATAATATTGCTTGCGTTGCCGTTTTATATCGTAATGTTGTTGAATGCTATTTTCGGATGGAGCGTATACGTAGGTTACGTATTCGACGTATTATTGATTTTGTTGATATATCATTTCTATATAATTTTGATGTATACAATATTCTATGACGTTACAGGGCTTGAAAGAATGGATCAGCAGGGTACCAAAAAAACAAATATCTGGAAAATAAAATAAGGAGCTATCATTATGGAATTTAAACAGTCCGCTTCGATTTTAGTCTCAAATTTCGGTTTGGTGTTCAAACTGTTTTTATATATTTTGGTCGTAACTTTGATAGTTGCCGCAATTGCTGTCGGTATTATTTCTCCGATTTTAAATATCTTTTTATCTGAAGATAACGTTGGCACGTTAATTCAAGATATTTCAACGGACTTTGACGCTTTTTTAAAGGGCAATAAAGGTCTGTATGACACATTTTACGCATTAAAAGACGATATACAGAGTTTTGCTTTATATATATTGAGTCTTGATTGGTTTGTAGCGACCATTGTAGCGGTCGTGGTTTTTGTATATCTGTTATATTTGTTCCTTTTCACGTTGAGCAGTATACCGATTGCGGACGTAATAAACAATTCAATGGCGTCAAATTTAAAATACGGATTTTTGTCTAACTTTGCATTGAATTTCAGAAGGTCGGTAAAGTATTCCATTATCAAAGTTTTGGTGTTTTTCCCGATTGATATTGTGATATTCGGCGTTTTGTTCGGATTGACTTACGGTTTCTGGAAACTTTTCCGTTCGATAGCCGTTTTGCAATTTCTTTCACTCGGCATCATTTTGATTTTGGGCGTTGTTTTTGCGTCGCTTCGTCAGACATTGTTTTCGGGTTGGATTCCTCGACTTATTTTCCATCCGGAAGAAGGTATCATCACGGCGTTTAAAAAGAGCCTTCCGGTTGTAAAGAAAAATGCCAAAGTTTTGATAATGACTTATTGCAGTATATATTTGGTTCTGTATTTTTTGGTTGCCGTTGTCGGATTGTTTACGTTCGGTCTTATGAGCATTATTGCTCCGTCTATTTCTTACGTTACGGTCAGAATAGTTGAACTTGTTTCATACTATAAGTCGAACAAACTTAAATTCTATACCGATTCTGTTACGGTAGTCGATACGACTGAATACGGAATGCGTGAGGAAGAACAACTTACTCCTGAACAAATTCAGGTAAAAGAAAGACGCATTAACGCCAATATCAGAGAAATTAGCTATGACCCTACAGTAGATGAAATTTTGGAAAATCCAAGTTTTTATGAAGCATTGAAACTCGGTATGGGCGGCGAACTTATTTCAAGCAATACGCTTCAGATAAGATTAGGAATATCCAGCACTCTTGCTAAAGCCATAATAAAAACTATGGATGAGCTTGGATATCTTGAATCTAAGAAGAGATTCGGCACTAAGAAAGTTATTATAACTCAGGAAGAGTATGATAAACTTTTATTGGGAAACGAAAAGACGAAAAAAGATAAGCAATAATAGCTAACGCTGCAAAGCAACTAAAAACCGTATAAACAAAAAACCGTAATAGTTTTACAA
Organism: Christensenellales bacterium; assembly: GCA_051883555.1. Lineage (GTDB taxonomy): Bacteria > Bacillota > Clostridia > Christensenellales > CAG-917 > CAG-917. The sequence continues at coordinate 8,040 of JBJETY010000009.1, forward strand.
TGAAAAGATTGATAATTTGCGTTTGACTTATTGCTTCAAAATTTTAAATTTAACCGCCGCTAAAAGCGGCGGTTATCATTTGAAATTTAATTTAAAACGAAATAAACTCGGCTTTAGACAAGTCGAGTTTTCTTATACTTAGCAAGCGATTTAAGTTATATAATTTAAGTTATACAAATTTTTGTGCAATAAACGCTAAGATAAATGAGAATTTTTTGGCATGAGTTTAAGCGGATTGCCTTTTTTTCATCTTTTGCCAATTTATATAACCGTAAATATCATTAAATAAAAACGCAACGAAGCATACGACTACGGATATATATCGTATATCGGTAAGGCTTGCCAATACCCATAAAATTATCAAAACCACGTCGTTGGCGGCATATGCCAAGGCGAAGGTCGGGCATCGCCGAAACGTTAGGTATACGGCGAGAAAACTCGTTGCTACCGATATTGTACTTGGTATGATATTTGCAGTGCCGAAATACTTAAGAATAAAATAGAAAACTACGGTAACTGCAATTGTAAGGGTCCACATAAAAGCCTGCTCAGACTTACCGATGCTATTGACCCTGACTTCCGATTTATTTCCTTTGTACGGATTTTTAAGCCAAGCTATGAGTGAGAATACAGCCATCGGCATAGTCATTCCAAGGTAGGTAATCATTTCACCGTAATAAGCGAAGGCGTAGGAGATAATGCCATAGAGCACGCTAAAGACGATCATAAGAGCCTGTCCGACAGGATTGCCTTTTGCGTTGAATATCAGCGACGTTACCCCGATAAGTGATGCAATAAGAGTCAAGTAGCTTTTACGGTCAAAAATACAAAACGACAAAATTATAAGGAGGACGGACGACGACCATAAGATAAGCTCAAACTTTGAAAAATAAGCAAACAATTTTTTCATACACCTAAAAAAAGCATCCGTATACACATCTTCTAAGACCTAACGACGTGTAAACGAATGCAAATGCATTATACTACCCGGTGGCAGTTGTTTTTTATTTATTATATCACGATTACAGCGAAACGTCAATAAAGACTACAGCAGAACGTCAATAAATCAAATTATAATATTATCGCGCTGTTGTGTTTTATGGGAAAATAATTTCAAAGAGTAGGCACACTACGTTTTAAAGCAAATGCGTGCTTTTTAGCAAAAAGGTAAATGAGTAAATTTCATTCTGTTACTTTGCGTTGTCTATAAACTATGAATAACGCCGCAAAAAGCGGCGGTTTGTTTATAAGATATTTGCAAAATTTTTCGATTATCCTCGTCTTAAAACGAGATAGCTTTTTAAAATGTAACAGCTTTAAAATTTTATATTGAATAACAGTTTTAAAATTTAAGATTGAAAATTTAAAATCAGTTATACCAGAGTACTGCGATAATTTAATTAGCGATGCACGTTAATTTAAAAATTAATCTTTATTGTCAGGAGTATTGTCGTTAAACGTAGATAAGATAATCATAGGATTTTCCGTTCTTATCTGTTCGATAAATTTGTCGACGTCTTGTTTTTTTATCATAACTTTGATTGAACTTTGTTTGGCTTCCGTACTTGCAAAGATAAGATAGATTTCATTTTTCTTCGCGTCGCGTTTGACGTCCGTTATTGTTTCTATCGAAATTTTTTCGGCAAGAAAACCGAGACAAAATGTCAGGATTTTATTTTCGATTTTATAATAGCTGTTGAAATAAATCAGAACTATAAAGACTAAAATTAAAACACTGCACGCTATCGAAGTACCTGCGACGGCAGGAATGGCTGCAGTCAGAATTCCGACGCCGGCAAGGTACAGAGAATTTATTATTATTGCAGCTAAAGCAAGGATAGCTATAACAATCAACAAAGCTAATTTTAATTTTCCAAAATCAAATTTAAATTTCATTATTTTCTCCCCGGCGAAGTATGCCTTTTTTATATTTTCAATAAGCAGGCTAGGTAAAGACTAAAATATCGAAAACGTAACGAAACGTATCTTTTTGTATGCAAAAACTTTTAATACGCAAATTCTTTTACCGTTTTTTATCGACTGCTTTAAAATATGAATAAATTATAACATAATATTATTTATAGTGCATTAAAATTTTAACTTTTTTTGCCCCATAATTAATTTTTATGTAATATTGTTTCATAGCGTTTTGATTGACAAATTAATTGACTATTTTTTTTATTAGTTATAGAATTAATTTATATTTGTTAATAAATTTTTAATTTGTTATTATCGGATGTTGTTTGAAATTTTTTGAATTTGCGTTTCGGTTTGTTTTTTAAACGTTGTCCGATTTTAACTTTCAAAGGGGTTACACTATGTTGAAAACTACTGCCGATAAGGTTTATTATCTCGACGGAAAGCTCGTTAATTTTGATGAGCTTAAAAACGTTGCCGCAAACGATTTATATAAGCGTACTATGGCTTATTCGATTATGAATGCGCATAACTGTGGTGACGATGAAAACTTTAAAATTAGATTTGACGCTTTAGCATCGCACGACATAACGTACGTCGGAATTATACAAACCGCAAAAGCGTCCGGTCTTAAAGAATTTCCTATTCCTTACGTATTGACCAATTGCCATAACAGTCTTTGTGCCGTTGGCGGAACAATCAACGAAGACGACCATCTTTTCGGACTTTCAGCCGCTAAAAAATACGGCGGTATATTTGTTCCTGCAAACTTTGCGGTAATTCATAGCTACATGAGAGAGACGTTTGCCGCACCGGGTAAAATGATTTTGGGCAGCGACTCGCACACTCGTTACGGTGCTTTGGGTACAATGGCTGTCGGCGAAGGCGGACCTGAACTTGTAAAGCAACTTTTAAAACGCACTTACGATATAAAGAGACCTAAAGTTATTGCAATTTATCTCAGCGGAAAGCCACGCAAAGGCGTAGGTCCGCAGGACGTTGCATTGACAATAATTCGCGACGTATTCTCAAACGGATTCGTCAAAAATAAAGTTATGGAATTTATCGGCGACGGTATAGACAATTTATCCGTTGAATATCGCAATTCTATCGACGTAATGACTACTGAAACCACTTGTCTTTCTTCCATATGGAAAACGGACGAAAAAGTCAAGGAGTATTTAGTCGAACACGGTCGCGGTGAAGAATATAAAGAAATCAAACCTGAAAACGGGGCGGAATATGACGGCGCTGTTTACGTTGAGCTTGACAAAATCGAGCCGATGATTGCTTTGCCTTTCCACCCGTCGAACGCTTATCCGATTCGCGAGCTTGTTGAAAATCCTTACGAAATTTTGAAAAAGGCGGAAGAAGAAGGCCAAAAGCAAATAGGTGACAAAGTCGAATTTAAACTTACGGATAAAATCGTCGACGGCAGAGTGAAGGTTTCGCAGGGCGTAGTCGCCGGATGTGCCGGCGGTACGTATGACAATCTCCAAGCCGTTGCTGAAATCCTTAAAACGGGAACGGTCGGAAACGGAGCGTTCGGACTTTCGATTTATCCGGGTTCACAGCCTGTTATGCTCGAACTTGTTAAAAACGGTTCGGTTGCAAAAATGGTGGAAAGCGGAGCTGTTGTAAAGCCTGCATTCTGCGGTCCGTGCTTCGGCGCGGGCGACGTACCTTGCAACAACGGATTGTCTATAAGACATACGACAAGAAACTTTATGTCGAGAGAGGGCAGTAAACCGGGAGAAAAACAGATTGCATCCGTTGCTTTGATGGACGCACGTTCGATTGCCGCAACGGCGATAAACGGAGGAGTGCTCACGTCCGCTTTGGGTATGGATTTCGACGATAGCGTACCTAAATATCATTTTGACAAAAAAGTTTACGAAAACAGAATTTACAACGGATATAAAAAAGCAGACCCTGACGCCGAATTGATTTACGGCCCTAACATCGCCGATTGGCCGCATATAGAACCGCTCAAACGCAATTTAGCGATGAAAGTCGTTGCCGTTATCGACGACCCGGTAACAACAACTGACGAGCTTATACCGTCGGGAGAAACCTCGTCTTACAGAAGCAATCCGCTTCGTCTTGCCGAATTCGCTTTGTCGAGAAAAGTTCCTGAATACGTTCAGAGAGCTAAGAGCGTTTATAAAGAAAACAAGGACATATTGTCGGGAAAAGAGGTTGAGAAAGTTGAGGCAGCTCTTGCGCTTTGCGGAGTCGATACGTGCGACCTTTCTTACGGTAGCGTAATTTTTGCTAATAAACCTGGTGACGGCTCGGCGCGTGAACAAGCTGCAAGCTGTCAAAGAGTTCTCGGCGGCGTCGCAAATCTTGCAAGAGAATATGCGACGAAAAGATACCGCTCAAATCTTATAAACTGGGGAATGATACCTTTCCTTACCGACGAAGAATATCAATTAAACGATATTATCGTGGTTAAGGATATTGCAGAAAAAATCAAGAACGGAGATACGGAGTTTGACGCTATGCTTATTCGTGGCGACGTAGTAACCGATTTTTCGTTGAAGATGGATTCTCTTACCGATGATGAAAAGGATATAATTTTAAAGGGTTGCCTTATAAATTATTACGCCTAAATTTTTCTGAAAGGAAAATGTTTTATAACTTATAATTGCTTTATAGCTTATAAAAGTTAATTTATATTGAAAACGGGGTATATAAAAAGGGGAGAAATATGTTTTACGACGAAAGAATAGAAACTATGTCAAGAGCAGAGTTAAACGCGCTGCAACTTGAAAAGCTAAAAAAAACGGTCAGATATGCTTATGAAAATTCGGCATTTTATAAAAAAATGTTTGACGGTGCAGGCATTAAGCCTGAAGACTTTAAATCGCTTGACGATTTAAGAAAAATTCCGTTTACCGTTAAAACGGATTTAAGAGACAATTATCCGTTCGGATTAAACGCAGTGCCGATGGATAAAATCGCCCGTATTCATGCGTCAAGCGGAACGAGCGGAAAACCGACGGTTGTCGCATATACGAAAAACGACCTCGAAATGTGGTCGGAATGTATGGCAAGGCTTGTAACAATGGCAGGAGTTACCGACAAAGACGTTGTTCAGATTTCGTTTGGTTACGGCTTGTTTACGGGAGCTTTGGGACTTCATCAAGGCATGGAAAAAGTCGGCGCCGCAGTTATTCCCGCTTCGAGCGGAAATACCGAAAGACAGGTAATGTTGCTTAAAGATTTAGGAGCAACCGTATTAGTTGCCACTCCGTCTTATGCCTTGTACATCGGCGAAATGATTGAAAAAATGGGGCTCGATATCAAAGACTTCAAGCTCAGATTAGGTCTTTTCGGTTCGGAAGCGTCCAGCGTCGAAATGCACAAAGAAATTGAAAAGAAGCTGAATATTGTTTCTACCGATAACTACGGTTTGTCGGAAATTATAGGGCCGGGCGTTGCGGGCGAGTGTAGTTTTAAAGACGGTTTGCACGTCAACGAAGATTATTTCTTAGTCGAAATTCTTGACCCTACGACCTTTGAGCCTGTTCCTGACGGGGAATACGGCGAACTTGTCATTACGGCTTTGGGAAAGGAAGCAATGCCGATTTTACGATACAGAACAAAAGATATAACGAGAATCGTTCCCGGAACTTGTAAATGCGGCAGAACGTTTAAAAGGCTCGACAAATTTCAAGGCAGAACGGACGATATGCTTGTTATCCGTGGCGTAAACGTATTTCCGTCGCAAATTGAAGGCGTTCTTATGGAAATACCGGAAGTCGGCGGACAATATGAGATTGTCGTTACTCGTGAAAATTATATGGACAAACTTGAGGTTTCCGTCGAAGTCGCCGATGCAGGTTTGCTCGACAATTTCAGTCGACTTGAAGCCTTACGCTCAAAAATTAAACATAATTTGAAAACCGTTTTGCAGATTGAAGCAGTTGTTAAACTTGTCGAACCGCTTAGCCTTAAAAGGTATGAAGGAAAAGCAAAACGCGTTACCGATTTAAGAAAATATTAGGAGTTACTTATGAAATTGATGTTAGGCAATGAGGCAATAGCAAGAGGGGCATACGAAGCCGGCGTAAAAGTCGTATCCGCTTACCCGGGAACGCCGTCAACAGAAGTTACCGAAAATATTGCTCGCTATGACGAAGTGTATGCAGAATGGGCACCGAACGAAAAAGTTGCTTTTGAAGTTGCAATCGGTGCAAGTTATGCCGGTGCAAGAAGTATGGTATGTATGAAACACGTTGGCGTAAACGTAGCCGCCGATCCGATGTTTACCGCTTCTTATACAGGCGTAAACGGCGGTCTTGTAATTCTTGCCGCCGATGACCCTGGCATGCATTCTTCTCAGAACGAACAGGATACGAGATTTTATGCAAGAAGCGCTCATATCCCTATGCTTGAACCAAGCGATAGCATGGAAGCGAAAGAATTTACGAAATTGGCTTTTGAACTTTCCGAAAAGTGCGACACGCCTGTTTTCGTAAGGACTACAACGAGACTTGCACATTCGCAAAGTTGCGTTGAAGAATGCGACAGGCAAGAAGTTGCTATAAAGCCTTATCAAAAGGACGTAACTAAGTATACTATGATGCCTTCATCGGCAATAGGTAGACACGTAAAAGTCGAAGAACGCGAAAACCGTCTTAAAGCCGACGTAGAAACGATGTCCGTAAACAGAGAAGAACTTAACGATTTAAATCTCGGAATAGTCTGTTCGGGCGTTGTATATCAATACGTCAAAGACGCTTTACCTGATGCGTCGATTTATAAAATCGGAACGGTTTATCCTATTCCCGTTGAATCGATAAGAGCGTTTTCTAAAAAAGTCAAACGTCTTGTTGTCGTTGAAGAACTCGAACCGTTCTTTGAAAATCAATTAAAAGCAAACGGCATAGATTGCGAAGGAAAAAATTTGTTTTCAAAACTTGGCGAACTTTCAGTTTATGAAATTAAGTCGAAATTGCTTGGCGTAAAATCTGAAACGGTCAAAGCTGATTTGCCTTTAAGACCGCCCGTTATGTGTGCGGGTTGTCCGCATCGCGGAGTATTTTACGTTCTCAAAAAATTAGGATTAACCGTTTCGGCTGATATCGGTTGTTATACTTTAGGAGCGGTAGCGCCGCTATCTGCCGTCGATACGGTAGTATGCATGGGAGCTTCGATTGGCATAGCTCACGGCTTTAAAAAGGCATTAGGGGAAGATGCGGCAAAGAACGTTGTTTCCGTTATCGGAGATTCAACTTTTATTCACAGCGGAATCACGGGGCTTATCAATGCCGTGTATAACGGCTCGAACTTGACGTTGATTATTCTTGATAATTCTA
>JBJETY010000010.1:0-2681 GCA_051883555.1 Christensenellales bacterium
CCTGAACCGTATCGAACGACTCGACGTTTGCAAAAGATATTCGGATATCCTTTTTATCCGCCCATACTTCTCTGCCGTCTGCACATCTTATACGCATCTTTCCTATATTGTCAGCGCCTTCTATATACGGAATAGCGCGTCCCGTTTCGTCGACTTTTATTCCTTCGTAAAAATAGTAGTCGCAGTTAAAATCACGCTCTATTATCTCGACTCCGCCAAAATAAAGTTTTATCTGCGAATCGGCTCCGCCCGACACAACTTTAAGCGAAATGTCTCTTTGAGCGGCATTCCTTTGATAAGAACCTTTATCGCCCACTACAAGCGACTCGCTGTAATATTCGACGTTTTTATATTTACGCTGTCCGACGTTCGATTTTGCGTCTTTTTTCAACTCGTCGATTGTAGCGACGCAGCTGTACATCTCTTCGCCTTCGATTTTGTTTCCCATAAGTCGGAATTTCGTTCTGAACAAATTTTCATCGTTATCTAAAATCGAACCTCTTTCGGCGAAAATTTTAAGAAGTTTATTCGAGCTGTTTCCGCCCCACGTGCCGTACGAAAGGCTCAGCACGGTTTTTACGTCGATATTCAATGCGGAAATCATTGCTCCGCCGACGGCGGAAGAATACGTTGCGTCTTCATGCGGTAAAATTGAAAAATCGTCGCCGCTTCCGTAGGAATTTTCCAAAGTAATTATACGATGCGACAACCCTTCGGCGGCAACTCTGTTTTTTAAATAATTCAACAAAGCATACGTCTCAACAAGTCCGCCCGATAAAATCACCTTTTTTACGCCGTTGTTAATCGGCAACTTCAATTCTCTTATTATATAATCGGCAATTCTTTCCGCAACGGGCATTATAATCCGTTTAAACTCGTCTGCCGTTATTTTTCTCTGAACGATGACTTCTCTATGTACGGATATCGGCACACCGTTCGGGAAAAATTTGCCGCCTCCGAAACTTAATGCGACTTTAAGGCGTTTTATATCCTGCATAAGCAAATACTGTTTTGCAAGCACGCTTTTTTCGTAAATATGTCCGTCCTCGCCGCTGCTCGGAGTACCTACCGTCTCTCGGTTGTAAATGCTGTTCTCTATATGGTTATATATCGCTTCGTCAATATCCAGACCGCCTAGTTCTATCGGTTCGCTATGGCCTTCAACGCCGTCAAGAATAATTCCGTGGGCTTCGGTGTACGTCGTTTGTGCGACCGAAATATCTTCTTCGCCCATATCGAACACAAGGCAACTTTCGTTTCTTTCCAACAAACCCGACCTTGCCGCATATATGCTGATTGCTTTTGTAGAAGAAATAACTTTCTTTACGCTGTCCTGTCCGAAAGCCGCTTCTACAACTCTTTTTATTTCAGCCGTATACGCTTTACCGATTTTCGGCGGATTTACAATGGCAATTTCTATTCCGTCAAAAGACGCGTTTTTTTCTTCTACAAGTTTTTTTGCCTGCCCGTACACAAAATTTTTTACGTACAAAAAGAAACCTTTAACAACTTTTTCAGGCGTATATCCGTCCGCAGAAAACGTTCTCTGCCTTTCTACCTCGTTTGCGAAATCGTCAAATCTTTTTCTCCGAATGGGAAAATAAAATTTAGGAAAACGGTTTTTATTGAAATAAAAATCCTGATTGCTTGACGTTACGCTATCGTTAATTTTAAAAGAAACAAGTTCCAACAAACTTTTGATTTTAACGACCGTCATATATGAATCGCCGTTAAGCTTGTTAACTTCCGAACCGTATACCCAATTATTTTTTTGTTTGTCATAAAAAGCCACGGCGGGAATAGCAATCTGAGAAAACAGATTGTTTTTTGAGAACTTCCCGTACACAACTTCGTTTCCGCTTTTATATGCGAAAGCAGTTTTTAAAACGTCGCTTCCTAAATCAAGACAAACATGCAATTTAGCCAAAATATTCTCCTTTCCGTTTAATTCTAACATTATAAAACATAAAATTCAATAGCATTTACAAAAAAAGTATTTTTCTTTTTACATTTTTTGTAAATTATACAATATTTTACCCACCATTACCGACCCATTACTCGACGTTAAAAGCATACCCACAAAAATCGAAGATTTGACAAAATAAAAGCGAACTTTTGAGTGCGTTTTTAAACATAAAACACGCACTCTGCCGTTCGCAATTTGTTTTTACTTCCATTCGCTCGAAAATTTAGGTTGATATCGAAAATTTATTTTTAAATTTCTTACTGATAAAATTGTAACCGTCTTGCAATTCGCAATAAAAAAAAGAAAACGGAATTCCGTTTTCTTTTTTTGGAGCTGATGGGGAGATTCGAACTCCCGACCTATTCATTACGAGTGAATCGCTCTACCTGCTGAGCCACACCAGCACTTTTATCAAGCGAAATGATTATAGCAAATAAATTTTTGTTTGACAAGGAAAAAAAGCTAAAAGATTAAATTTTTATAATATTTATAGAACAAATATTATTTTTAATTATTTATTTTTGCTATTTATTTTTGCTAAATTTAAAAACCTTAAAACTTTTTTATAAGACCTTAAACCTTGCGAATATATTCGGCTAAACAAATTTTGCAATTAACACGGCAATAGCAACGTGAATTACAATGGAAATTATCTCCACCGCGTGAAAATACCATTTCCTGACTTTATGCCACGAAACGAACATTCCGAGATATC
>JBJETY010000011.1:0-14639 GCA_051883555.1 Christensenellales bacterium
GAATGGTCATCTATCTAGATATACAGTTGCCTGTATACTCAAGCGATTTGTAAGGACGGACGAGCAGCCCAATGTCCTTAACTCTCTTGCATCAAGTGGGGTTTACACTGCTTCTTGTCACCAAGTCGCAGGTGAGCTCTTACCTCGCCTTTCCACCCTTACCCTTACGGGCGGTATCTTTCTGTTGCACTTTCCTTGAAGTCGCCTTCACCGGGAGTTACCCGGCACTATTGCTCTGTGATGCTCGGACTTTCCTCATCTTTCGATGCGACCATTCGGCTAACTTGCTAAAAAATTATAACTTATTTTATAAGAATTTGCAACGTTTTAGCTAAATTATTAAAAAATGATTTGCAAAGACAAATAAACGTCGTTCAGTTTAAAATTTTTGAACGTTGCATTTAAAAATTAAAACAATATTCAGCTTAAATACGACTAAAATTTACCGCACAATATTTTAAAAATATGGATATAATTGCAGATGATATAAATAAAATTTCAGTATAAACTTTAATATAATTTAGTTTAATTACAATATAATTGTTACAGCTATAGTTATTTTTACTATAGTTGCAATAACAGATATAGTTATTTTTTTACGCAGTTACAATTACCAAATTGATATTTACTATAAAGTTTAATTCAATAGCTATATTTACCTGATAGCTACAATAGCAGATATAGTAATTTTTACTTTTTGGCTGCATTTTTTACTACATAGCCATAATTAGAATTTAGTCAAATAAGATATAGCTATACAGCATAATATTTAAGTATTTAAGGTTTAAAGTTTTAGTAATTTTAATCAGCCTTTATTGAAGAGACGATTTATAATTATCCGCCCATTGTTTCATTTCCGTTGCATGCTTAATTGCAAATTCGCTATAATCCGCTCCGCCGATTAAGCGGGCAATTTCAGGCATTGGGTCAGCTAGTGGCGTCAACTTTGTATACGTCTTCCCGTTTTCGACGTACTTTTCGATTTTGAAATGAGTATCCGACATCGAAGCAAGTTGAGGAAGATGCGTAACGGCTAAAACTTGTTTTTCACGGGATATATTACACAGCTTCTGAGCAACAACTTCAGCGATATGGCCGGAAATTCCCGTATCGATTTCATCGAAAACCATAGTCTGTATGCCGTCAATTTTTGAAACTATGTTTTTAAGAGCAAGCATAAATCTGGACATTTCGCCGCCCGATATTATCTTTTGAAGAGGTTTTAAAGGCTCACCGACGTTAGGAGATATCAAAAACTCTACTACGTCCGCCCCTTTGTCAGTCGCACACTCAACCGGGTCGGATACGTCGGTAAAATTTACGACAAAAGTCGTACCGCCCATGCCGAGATCGTTAAGCTCGGATACGATTTTTTTCTCAAATTCTTTTGCAATTTCTTTTCTGATTTTGGTTAGTTCCGACAACAGATTGGAAAAAGTTTTGTACTCTTTATCGTATTCGATTTTAAGATTTTCAACTATTTCGTCGGCATTATCAAGTTCTTCAAACTCTTTGGTAGCGTTTTTTAAGAACTTTTGCATTGCTTCAAAGTTTCCGCCGAATTTTCTATACAATGCTCTGATTTGTTCCAATCTTTCTTCAACTCTTTCTAACTCAAAATTGTCGAAATTCAAGCTTTCATTAAAACTTTCAATTTCATCGGATATATCTTTAACTTCAATCCTTGCGTCTTCTAGTCTTGAAATTAGCAATTCGCACTTACTTTCAAATTGAGAAATTTGTCCTAAACTTTTTTCGGCGTCTTTAATTTGCGTAACCGCGCCGTTTATGCCGTTAAGCAAATCTGTAGAAACAGAATACGCCTCTTTCAATTTCTCAAGATTACGAATTATTTTCCTTTTTTCAATCAATTCTGTTTCTTCATTTTCATAAACGGCGGCCTTTGTGATTTCGTCAATCTGATATTTTAAAACGTCTTTACGACGAAACCTGTCATCACCGTCGCCGAATCTTTTCAATTCCCTTTTAATTTTGTTGAATTTTGTATAACTTTCACTCACGGCATGTAAAATATCGGAAATTCTATCTCCTCCGAAATTATCAAGCAACGTGAGGTGTGAATTTACGTTTAAAAGCGACTGATGTTCGTGTTGTCCGTGAATATCGCACAACATTCTGGACAAACCGCAAAGCACACTTAAAGTAACCACTTTTCCGTTTATTCGGCATTCGTTTTTGCCTTCTAACGACATTTTTCGTTTTAAAATCAGAATTTCATCGACTTCAATTCCTAAGTCGTTGAGATACTCCTCGATACCGCTGTTGAGATAATCGGAAAAAACGACCTCTACGGTAGCAAAATCGCTGCCGTGTCTTATGAGCGACTTATCGGCTCTTTCGCCCAATACGAAATTTAACGAATCGATAATTATAGATTTACCTGCACCCGTTTCTCCGCTCAACACGTTAAGACCGCTATAAAAATTAAGCGATAACTTTTCTATTAACGCTATATTTTCTATATTTAATTCCGTTATCATCAGTTTTTCAATAATGCCTCAAATTTTTCTATCACAGCGTCGGTTTTGTTTTTGTCCGCAATGACGACGATAATCGTATCATCGCCGGCTACCGCACCCAAAACGTCCTCATAACAAAGTTTATCGATAAGTGCGGCGGCTGAATTTGCCGTGCCACTTTCCGTCTTTACGACAATTATGTTTTCGCTTGCTTCAATAGATATAACCGAACTTTTGAAAAGTTTATGATATCTTTCAGAGTTATCTTCATCCGAAACCTTTTGAGATACGTATCTGTATCCCTTTCCGTCGCTGGACAAGGTTTTTATAATGCCCATATCTCTGATATCTCTGGATACGGTTGCTTGCGTAACTAAAAAACCTTCTTCGTTGAGTTTTTCAACAAGCTCTTCCTGTTTGTCTATTTCATATTTGGAAATAATTTCCAAAATTTTTAGTTGTCGTTGTGAACGAGCCATATTAGTCTTTCGTAACCCCCCACCTATTCATTTTTGTTAACAATCTTTTATAAAATCCGTTGCCGCTAACGCTATAAAATTTTGCGCGGACATCTGACTTATACACCATAATTTCTTTTAAAGAATCAATCTCCTGCACAGTATTACCGTCGACGACCAATCCCATTTTATCATAAGCCTTAAGTCCGCTGAGTTTTACAACGCTGTCGGACGATATTACAATCGGACGCGAATGAAGCGTATGCGGACAAACGGGAATAAGCGCCATAGCGTTTAAATCGGGCGATAATATAGGTCCGCCCGCAGAAAGCGAATATGCTGTAGAGCCCGTAGGCGTACAAACTATTACACCGTCGGAACGGTATTCGTCAAGAAATTCCCCGTCTACAGACGCAACAAGATAAACCGGACGGGACCCAAGCGATTTTACGACTATATCGTTTAAAGAAGAATAAACGTTATCGCCAACTTTTACGTTTAACATCATTCTCTCTTTGATTTCGCCGTTTTTAAGAACGTTTAACGTTTCTTCAAAAGTAGCATTTTGTTCAAGTTCTGAAAGAAAACCGAGATTGCCTAAATTTATTCCTAAAATCGGGACGCCATACTTTGAAACGTGCCTTACAGCCTCTAAAACCGTTCCGTCGCCGCCAAAAACAATCAATGCGTCAACATCTTTTACGCTTTTTACTTCAGTAGTTATAAAACAATCGATTTTTTCATCGTGAAACCTTTCGGAAAATTCCAAACACTTATTCTCAACCAACGAATCGTTGTTTCTGTAATACAAACCTACTCTCATGTTTTACGACGTCCAAATTTCCAAATTTTTTAAAAGCGTTATGTTTACTATAAACTATTATTAAGATTTTTTCAAGTGTTTTTAGAAATTATACAAAAATTTTTATATAATTAATTTGTTAACTAATTTTTCTGTTAAATAAGTTAATTTATTGCATAATCTAAAGATTTTGTATAAAATATGAATATAATTATTTATATAATTTCCAAAAATTGCCAATTTGATTTGTATTTTTTTTTGTTCTGAAAGCCGATGCGGAAGCTGTCAAATATTTTAATGTCAGTCTCTTCAAATAGAGTGAAATTTTAAAGTGCAATAAAACTAAATCAGTGTTGACATAAATTAATTTTTATTATATATTAAATTCATTAAATACATTAGCAAAACGGCTATAACGTTTAAACTAAACGTAAAACATTGTTTCAATAATTTACTTATTCTTTAGTAAATTTTAATCGTCTTATAGATCAAACTTAAATAGCAATTTAAGAAATAACATTGACAAATAAATTATATAAAAAATATTAAATTAATTTACGCAAGAGTGGGAGAAAAAATGAATATTAATAAAGCAAAAAATAAAAAATTCGGCATTGCCCTTACGTTAACAATATCTTTAATTTTGGGCATTCCGTTGATAATTGTCGGAGCTATTTTCGGCGGCTTATATTTTATATTAATGGGATTTGGAATTTTTCTTACCGTCGTAGGTTTTTACGGTACGCCAATCGCCTGGACGGCTTACGGAAGTTTTAAACGCGACGTAAACATTGTCAACAGCATAAATAACGACGGTATTCGAGAATTATCCGTAATTTGCAACTTATATTCGATGACGCCTAAAAACGCATACGACACGATATCTAAGCTGATACAAAAAAGATATATTACCAACCTCATTTTTAATCCAGCAGGCACGGAATTGATACTCAATGAAGGCTATATGAATTTAGAACGAGAAAAACAAATTAAATCTTCAAAAAGAGCTATTTCCTGCCCTTTCTGCGGAGCTCAGGTCGAATTTTTAGGATATTCCGGAAAATGTCCTTATTGCGGAAATCTGGTCGAATCAGAGGCTCTGAAATCAAAAAAATAAACTTACTTAAATTTTCCTAATAATTCTTTAAACTTACTTAAATTTTCTTAATAGTTCTTTCAAAACAGCCGAAAAGCGTATCGGCTGTTTTATTTATTTGGGACTTTAAAACTGCCAAACTTTATCTGAAATTAAAAACACCATTAAAAGTCTTATCTTACAAAATTACGTTAAACGTAAAAATAAAATTGATTAAAAAAAAGTTAAATTTGAACAAATTAGGATTGAATACAAGAGATTAAAAAACAAATTTAGATTTAAAAACAACGTTAGATTAAAAATCGACGTTAAATTGCAAAAATGACAACGTTTG
This sequence comes from Christensenellales bacterium, assembly GCA_051883555.1. Classification (GTDB taxonomy): domain Bacteria; phylum Bacillota; class Clostridia; order Christensenellales; family CAG-917; genus CAG-917. Next base: position 5,171 of record JBJETY010000011.1, read on the forward strand.
ATTGTAAAAACCAGCGTAATTTACCAAAAGCAACTTTAAATTTTTACTGAAAGGCACGCCCTACCGACAAACATATATGCAATAAAAACAGATTTAATTTGTTCGAACACAGATTTAGCTACGCAGATTAAACTATTTTTTCTTTACGTAAAGAAGATATTCCTGATTTTTATCTTGACTCTTTTTCGGAGATTCGACAATCCCCATAATATTAAATCCTAAATTTTCCGCTTCCGACGTAACGGATTCAACGGCTTTTTTTTCGATTCTTTTATCGTTTACTATACCCTTTTTACTTAAAGCATTTTTTCCGACTTCAAATTGCGGTTTGATAAGCAAAATACCGCAGCCGTCCTTCTTCAGAACGGATAAAATAGCCGGCAATAAAATTTTTAACGAAATAAAACTGCAATCAACACAAACAAAATCACACTCACCGGTAATTTCCGCCGTCAAAAACCTTGCGTTATATTTCAAAAAATCTACTTTTCTATCTTTTAATATTCGGTCAGGCAACGCACAATCACCTACGTCCACCGCCAGCACTTTTTTGGCGCCTTTTTGCAAAAGGACGTCCGTAAAACCACCGTTGGAACAGCCTATATCTATGCAATAAAAATTTTTAACGTCAATAGAAAACTCTGAAAACGCTTTCAACAACTTTTCGCCGCCAAACGAAGCAAAAGAATCGTCTTTTTCGATTTCAATATTCTCATCGCCTTTAATTTCCTTTGACGCTACGGTGCAAACTTTTCCGTTTAACAAAACCAAACCGTCTTTTATAAGACGGCTTGCATAAGTGCGTGACTTTAAACAAAACTTTTGATATATGTAATTATCTAATCTCATAAATTTTCGTTCTGATATCATCAACTATTTTATTAAGATTGAAATTCGCATTTACTATTTCATCGAGGTCGGCTTGAACGTAATCAGGTCTGCCAACGTAGTATCCTAAAACCTTATCGTTTATCGACGCGATTGATTTATAATATCCGCCGAAATTGCTGTCTTCTAAAATCACAACAAGTTTTGCCTTGGAAACAATATTTCTACTGAGATTAAATGCACTTTTAACAGATGCAAGTATTCCAATTTCTCCCAACTTTTTAGAAATGTTTTTCCCGAGTTTAAGCATTACGTTACTTGTGCATACAATATCAACGTGCGGCTGTTCATAATTAACCGTAAAGTCTTGTTCAAAATTATACTTTGTATACCTGATTGCAACCGGACCGTCAATTTTGACCGCCATATCCATTGCGCGTCTTAACTCTACTTCGTCCGTAGGAGAAAGTAAAGTTAAGTTCGGCATAGGCAAAAGATAATCTATATCGTATATCCCTTGATGGGTATCACCGTCACCGTCCACAAATCCGCTTCTGTCAATTAAAAATTTTACAGGCAATTTTTGAAGAGAAACGTCCTGAAGAATCTGGTCATAGGCCCTTTGCAAAAACGAAGAATATATACACACAAACGGAATAAGTCCGCCTTTTGCAAGTCCTGCAGCCATAGAAACGGCATGTTCTTCGGCAATTCCCACGTCGTATAATCTGTCCGGAAAACTGCATTTAAAGCTTCTTAAACCGACGGCGTCCGTCATAGCTGCCGTAACCGCAACGATATTTTTATCAGTGAAAGCCATTGTATTAAGCTTTTCTCCAACGACGCTGCCAAACGTTTTAACCTCGCCGAGTGCAACGCTGTGAAACTTTTCAGAGTCGCTCATCGCCTCATTGTTGCCCTTCCCTTTTTGCGTTACTACCCTCAAAAGGTAATGCCCGTCGCAAGATTTTGCATATTCGAGAGTTTTTAATAAATCGTTTAAGTTATGGCCGTCTACGCTACCGAGATATCTTATGCCGACCGAAGTTAAAAAGCTCGCAAGATTATCTTCAGATTTAACGATTTCTCCTTCGGTTTTTGAGATAGTCATCGAATTGTCGTTTAAAATAATGAGAAGCTGTCCGTCAATGGCGGCAAGATCGTTTAATGCTTCAAAAGTTTCGCCGCCGCAAAACGCACCGTCGCCTACTATAGAAACGATTTTATAACCTTCACCTTTAAGACGTCTGGCACGCATAAGCCCGCACGAAAGCGAAATTGCGGTGCTGGCATGTCCTGTATTAAACGTATCAAAATTACTCTCCTGCGTCTTAGGAAAACCCGACACGCCGTTAGAATGACGTAAATTTTTAAATCCGTCAAGTCTACCGGTCAATATTTTATGAGCATAACATTGATGTCCGACGTCAAATATAACTTTATCTTTCGGTGTATCGAAAACACGGTGAACGGCTATCATAAGCTCGACAATTCCGAGATTCGAAGAAAGATGCCCGCCGTTCTTGCTTACGGACTCGTTAATTTCACTGCGTATTTCATCAGCCAATACGTTTAGCTGTTCTAAATTTAAATTTTTAATTTCTGCAACGTTAGTATTCATTTTTTCTTTCTTATTTTCCTTTCTTCTTTAGAGAATAATGCAATAAATTTAGATACAAACATTACTAGATCTTTGCTGTTTTTTATTGCAACTTCTTTTAATATAGCTTTTCCGCCTATAGTTACGGCAGCAACAAAACTCGAAATCAGAATCGTAATAATCTGCTGGCTGACTGTAGGGAGAATCTTCATAATTTCCAAAACGATAACAATGGAGCAACCACCGGAAATTATACCGAATATATCGCCGATGACGTCATTGCAAATATTCGAAACCTTTTCGGCATTTTTAACAAGTTTTACGGCGGTTTTAGCTCCGTAGACCTTTCTGGACGACATACTCAAAAGCGGAGCTAAGTCACATGAAGTTACGGCTACGCCTATGCCGTCGAATATAATACTGCCGAGAACTAAAAAAATTAAAAGCAAAAGAATTACGATAAGGTTTCCGAAGCTAGACGTTAAATCGCTTATAAAGCTGAAGAATGCGGCAAGAAAAAAAGAAATAACGGAAATTTTTAACCACCACCAATTTCTTTTTTTCCGCTTTTTAGCCTTTTGCTCTGAATTTGTATCTTTATCTTTGACATCTTTTTCGGTGTCGTCGCTTTTTACGTTACGCTTTCTGGAACGTTTTGATATTTCGACCTGGCGTTCACCCTGTTCTGAATCCGTTTCATCGCCGACAGAATCTTCCGTATCATGAATAGAATCGATGCAATGCAAAGAATCGCTGTCTTCTGAAGCGGATAGATTTTCAGATTCGGTTTTTGATAAATCGTCAAACATAATATTTCCTTAAAATAAGAGACGGTGGTAACCTCACGAGTAAACCTTGCGTCATAGGTCCGGTGAGTTTTCCTTTTTGCAGAAACTTTCCGTCGCCGATAAAGAAGTTTCCTATTACACTGCAAATCGTTAAGTCGCCATTAACGCTACCGGATAGCCACTTAGAGCGCACTATAATCCCCAAGAGATTTCATAAAAAACAGTCTAGAAGTTTTCCTTAGCAGACAACCTCCGTCCTTAGCCTCTTTTGCAAAATAAATTTCATCGGGCAATCGTTTGCATAAGGCGGCCAACCTACCGCAAACGTAATTCCCAAATCCGTATATTTCACGCAAGGCAGGCTACACTGTACACAGCGTATCAACAATCAACACCGCATAGCAGGTTTCACTCCGGTCAGTAACAAGAGCTACCGAACCGGATCTCCACGAAAATTGGGTCGCTACTTGCATGCCGTTGCAAGACGCCCAAAATTCTTAACTCTCAGCAACAGCCCTGATTTGGGCAATCAAAGCCATCACCAAAAACTTCATCGATATGCCCGTCGGCGATATTTTACCCCCGCCTTCGGACGGCGAAGCCTGACTAGAATACTGCACCACCGGTCTCAATAATATTATTATATAAATTTTTAACAAATTGTCAAGGTGAGTTATCTATCAAATATTATATTATACTTTTTACGTTTAAATATTATGCATTATTCAAACAAATAAAAAAGTTAAATATTTAGGATTTTCAGTATTGAGCGTTAAAATTTCAGTTTCCACAAACGCAATAAAAAAATTAATTTTAAATTTTTATATCTTCGCAACGTTTTTAATATCGTCGATATAATTGCTTTCAAGCAATTTAAGTAATTCTTTTTTTCCTAATTTATCCAACAAATCGTTTGCCGCAGCTTTGGCTTCCGACAAAAGCACATCGTCAACTTTAACGGCAAACTTGACTTTAGCTCTTCCGCTTTGTCTTATTCCTAAATAGTCACCACCGCCACGCAACTTATAGTCGTATTCCGCCAATTTAAAGCCGTCCGTCTCATTTTGTATTATTTTCAGCCGCTTAATAGCGTCTTCAGACGATTCATTGTCCGTACAAAGATAGCATTCGGCGGCTTCGCCGTTTCTTCCTACTCGCCCTCTTAACTGGTGAATAGCGGAAATCCCGAAATTATCGGCATTTAATATTGCTATTATCGAGGCGGAAGGAGCGTCGATTCCCACTTCAATAACCGAAGTCGTAAAAATAACTGAAGATTGCTTTGAAATAAACCTATTCATGGCTTCTGTCTTTCTTTGAGCAGATATCTGCCCGAAAAGCACTTCAAATCCTACGTCGGAAAATTTATTGAAAAGTTTTTTAACAACCTTTTCAACAGAAAATACTTCTAGCCCCTCTACGTCATAAACCTTAGGACAAACTATAAAAGCTTGACGCCCTTTAAGACATTCGCCGTGAATGTAATTAAACATATCTTCAATTTTGTTTTCGGAAACAATCATGGTTTTTACGTTGTTTTCAAAGCGTTTTGAGAGCAAACTTACAGAAAGTTCTTCATTCAAAGTCATATAAACGGTTCTCGGAATTGGCGTTGCGGTCATAGTTAAAACGTCAATATAAGGATTTTTACAAATAAGTCTGTTTTTTTGAGCGACGCCGAATCTTTGCTGTTCATCGATTACCGCAAATGACAAACGCTCGCTAATTATATCGTCGCCAAGCAAACTATGCGTACCGAAAAGAACGGAAATTTCACCGCTTTTAAATTTTTTGACGACGCTTTCTCTTTCATCTTTTTTTGTGTCGCCGCAAATCATAGCGCATTTGAAAGAAAAAACCTTTTTAAAGTTTTCATAATGTTGCTTTGCAAGCAGCGTCGTAGGAGCAATCATAATTGCCGAATATGACGATTCGATGCAATATTTAATCGCAGAAAAAGCTACTGCCGTTTTTCCGCTTCCGACGTCCCCTATCAAAATTCTGTTCATAGGAACAGACGATTTCATATCGGAAACGATTTCTTTTATTGCTTTATTTTGACTTTCAGTCAAATCGAAAGAAAATTCTGCGGATTTAAATTTTTCAATATATTGTTGCGGCTTATTGTTTTCTTCTTTCAAAAGTTTAAAGGATAAAATCTCTTTAACGCAACTTTCTAATGCAATTCTTCGTTGTGCGATATTTGCGCTTTCAATAGATTCAGGAAAATGAACTTCCCTTAAAGCTAATAAAACAGGACTTAGCGTATTATCGGTAAAAGACGAAAATGAAAAATCTTTAAATATTTCTTTAATTATATTTCGAAAAGCTGATTGAGAGATTTTGCCTTTCAAGGGATACAGCGGCAAGATACCTCTTAACTTTTTTACGTTGTCCGCATTTTCGAATTCAGGATTAGACATAATTCTGCCATAAGCTTCGTTAGGCAGAATTTTTCCGTAAAACATATATTCTTGTCCAATTTCGAATTTTTCTTTAAGATAAGGTTGATTAAAAAAATAAATATTCAAAATCGTGCCGTCGTTCGTCACCTTAATTTTAAAAAATTTCGTTTTAAAATTATAGTCGCTAATTGAATTTACGATTGCCTTAAATAAACAAAAATCTCCTATCCGCGTTTTTTTTAACGAGACGGGAGATTGAAAATCAATATAATCGGACGGCAACGTAAAAACTGCGTCGGTCGTATTGTAAATTCCGAGTTCGTTTAATTTTAAAGCAGTTTTTTCGCCAACGCCTTTAATGTCCAACAAATTTTGCATTATTCAAGCGAAATCATATAATAATAATGCGGTTGACCGCCATAATATACGGCAAATTCCATATCAGGAAATTTAACTCTCAAATTTTCGACAAGGTCGTTCGCTTCGTCTTCTTTTACGTCCTCGCCGTAATAAAGAGTAATCATTTCCGTAGCGTCGGTTTTTGAAGCGTTTATGGTATCTGCAACGACGTCGTCGACTTTTACGCCGCAAGCTTTGACGTTTTTACCGCAAATACCTATAATGTCGCCGTCTTTAATTGCAAAACCGTTCATTCTGGTATTTCTTACGGCATGCGTAACTTCTGCGGTCTTTGCGCCCTTAATTGCTTCAAGCATATTTTTTTCGTTTTCTTCCACAGATGAAGAAGGGTCGAAAGAGAACATAGCAGAAAAACCTTCGGGAACGTACTTTGTAGGAATAACGCTGACTGTTACGTCGGCAAGTTCTTTTGCCTGTCCTGCCGCAAGAATTATATTGCTGTTGTTAGGCAAAACAAATACGTGTTTAGCATTTACGGCATTTATAGCATTTAGAATGTCGTAAACGCTTGGATTCATTGTCTGACCGCCTTCAACGATAAGGTCACATCCTATATCTTTGAAAATATCGGCAAGTCCTTTACCGGCACAAATTGCAACAACGCCGATTCCCTTCTTTTCTTTCGGTTTTTCGGCTTCACGAGCAGCAACGATTTTGCGATGCTGTTGAAGCATATTTTCAATTTTAAGGCTGTCAAGTTCACCCAACTTCAAAGCGTATTTTAAAGCTTTATCAGGCGTATTAGTGTGTACGTGGACTTTGATAAGTTCAAGGTCACCGATAACGAGCACACAATCGCCAATCTGCATAAGCGAATCTCTTAAAACGTCAATATCGGAAAGCGTTGTTTTGCTGTTAATATTGGTTATAAAATACTCAGTACAATATGCATAAGTAATATTTTCATAGTCGTTATCGAAGAAATCATCGCCAACAGTCTGAACCGCCTGAGGATTTCCATCCGGAATTGATTCCGCAGTAATTTCCACACCGGTTAAAGCATTCAAAAAGCCATAGAATATGGTAAGAAGCCCCTTGCCGCCGGCATCGACAACACCGGCCTTTTTTAACACAGGCAACATATCAGGCGTTTTTCCGAGTATATCCTCACCCGAAGCAATAACCTGATTCAAAAAGTCTTCGATTTCAAGGTTTTTATTCTTTTTTGTTATTGAAATTGCGGTTTCCGCCATAACGCGTATAACCGTAAGGATAGTGCCTTCTTTAGGCTTAGAAACTGCCCCGTAAGCGATTTCGGTGCCTTCTCGCATACTTTCGGCAAAATCTCTCGCCGTCATCTCATCTTTATTTTTTAATGCAACGGCAAATCCCTTCATAATTTGTGAAGTAATTACGCCCGAATTTCCCCTGGCGCCTCTCAACGCTCCTTTTGAAAAAGCTAAAGCCAACTCGGATAGAGAATCCGATTCGCATTCGTTAATTCCGCGTAAAGCCGAATTTATCGTAAGCGACATGTTCGTACCCGTATCGCCGTCAGGAACCGGGAAAACGTTTAACTCATCTATTGTGGTTCGATTGATGTCAAGGGATTTTGTTCCGCCCTCGACCATATTCTTAAAGTCTAAGCTCTTTATACTTTGCATTTATGTTTTGTCCTTTTTCCTTAAACTCTTATGCCCACCACGTTTACGTTACAATGTTTTACGCGCATACCGGTAAAATTTTCAGCAGTATAAACCATACATTCTTTAATAGAATCTTTAACCGCCTCGATATTTACGCCAAGCTTTAAAATAACAAAAACCTCAATAAACATCAGATTGTCGACCGTTGCAATTTTGATTCCTTTGCCGTACTGAACTCTGCCCCAAATTCTATTCAGGTTGTCAGACAAGCGACGTGAAACTAATTCAACGACGCCATAACATTCAGCGGCGGCTTTCGAACAAACCGTAGCGACTGCATCATCTGTTATTGAGATTGTCCCGTATTTATTTGACGTTTTAAGTGACATAAGTTTACCTTTCAAAATGATTTTACAATATATTACAACTTTTTGCAACCAATTGAATGATTTTGCCTAAATATGCTTGCTAAAAATTTAGTTTAGTGCTAAAATCATCATTGTTCAGAGAGTTTAGGAGGATGTATATATGTCAAAAGTATGTTCTGTTTGTGGCAAAGGAAGAATGAGCGGCAACTTAGTCAGCCATAGCCATCGTAAAACAAGACGTAGCTGGGCACCAAACGTACAAAAGGTCAAAGTTGTGACTGAAAACGGCGGTGTTGAAGCACAATACGTTTGTACTCGTTGTTTAAGAAGCGGCAAAGTTAACCGTGCTTAATTATCGATACTGAATTTGAGCGACTTTTGTCGCTCATTTTTTTTGCCGAATTTTACTTTAAAATTGAGTTCATTATTTTAGCAACGTCTATCATTTAAGTTCGTACACATATTACCCTACATTTCTTATTCCCATTTATTCTTTTAAAATAACCGATTATATTAAATAAACTGATATCGTTAACTGATATTTAATAATCGATTTTATTAAACAAATCGATTACGTTAACAGATTTTTAATAATCGATTTTATCATTTAAACAAATTCATAAGCAACGAAAAATTAATAAGAGATTGTCTTGATTGTTTTAATATATCGGTTACAAATAATCTTTCATTTATAAACGATTGTTTAAAATTAATGATTCAATAATAAAGACTCATTATTAATCAATCAAACTTATTACGTTAATAACGGATTATTTATTTATACGATAACAGATTATTTAATTAAATTAACAGTTAAATTAATAAATGATAATTTTACTAAAATAAACCGATTTCGTTATAAATCGATGTTAATAACGGATTTTAAAAAACAAAATATTTTACACCTACTATCACAATTTATTAATGCAAAATCATTCCGACATTTTTTTACAAAAAATGCACTTTTTTAAAAGCCGCTCATATAATAGAATGAAAGGAGGCAATATGAAATTCATCTGTATAAAACTCCCGAAATTCATTAAAAAAATAATTTACTTATTTAAAAGACCTAAAGAAGCACAAAAAGAGAGCTGACAGCTCTCTTTTGCAAACGATGAAAATTATGTTATTTGCGTTATTAAATATAAATTAAAGAAACATATTTAAAACTAGAAATTTAAAATTACGAAATACTCGTGCAAATTTTTAGTGTATTTTATTGCATTATAATTTTTTTAAATTTACACATTTTGATTCACGGCGGCAATTTATTTGCCGACGTTTACACGCGAAAATTATAATAGAGATAACCCTTACGATAAATATAATTACAATAAAAGATAATACTCTTACAATAAATGCTATTATAATAAAGCTATTATAATAATTATTATTATAATATTTTTTATTGATACAAAATTAATGATGAAGCGAAACGGGCAGAATGACAGACAATCGTTTTAAAAAAATCCCG
>JBJETY010000012.1:0-14329 GCA_051883555.1 Christensenellales bacterium
GCCAGATATACGTTTGTCAACGTTTGCGCCTCAACGCCCTGAGTGCTGTCAACAATAAGCAAAGCGCCTTCACAAGCCGCCAGAGAACGAGAGACTTCATAAGTAAAGTCAACGTGTCCGGGGGTGTCAATTAAATTCAAAACGTATTCTTTGCCTTCATATTCGTAAAACATTTTACAAGTCTGAAGTTTTATGGTGATACCGCGTTCGCGTTCGATATCCATATTGTCAAGCAATTGCGCTTCCATATCACGCTCGGCAACCGTACCCGTCTTTTCAATCAATCTGTCGGCAAGCGTGCTTTTGCCATGGTCGATATGTGCTATTATTGAAAAATTTCTAATGTTTTCCTGACTCAAAACAGTCCTCACAAATCAGAATTAATTAATCCAAATTAAATTCCGAATAAATTTTTATTAGTTTTTTTACGTAATTTTATTTACTATATATCTTTAAATACCGTAACGTATCGATTTGATATAATCATAACCTGCAAGAGATATCTCGCCAAACGAAATCGGATTAACACAAACTTATGTTAATTTTGTCGTACTTATCGCAAACATAAATCAATACAAATTATAAACGTTTGATTGCAGATTAAATTCAGCAAACGTAAAAGCACTTGTTTTATTCTTAGTTTATGCGGTTGGCAAATGATAAAACTCTCTTGACATTATTATAGTAAAAAATTATAATTTAGGCAATTAGAATTTTTATAGCGAGGAAAAAATGTTAGAAACTGTTTGCTATAATCTTAACAAAAGAGGTTTTATAGCTTGTTGCGTAAAAAATAAAGACGAAGCTTTGAAAAAATCGCTTGAAATTATAAATGAAGACGAAATAGCTTCGTTCGGCGGTTCCGAATCCGTTAAATCAATTTGTCTTGCCGAAGCATTAATCAACCGCGGCTCACAAATTTTACACCGTTCACACCTTAAAGACGGAGAAACTGCCGAAGACGTAATGAAAAAATCAATGAGTGCCGATTTCTTTGTATGTAGCGCCAATGCCGTAACCTGCGGCGGTGAAATTGTCAACACAGACGGAACGGCAAACAGAGTTGCAGCTACTCTTTACGGCCCAAAAAACATTTTAATGATTGTTGGAAAAAACAAAATAACCGCCGACCTTAACGCTGCATTTGAGAGAATTAAAAACACTGCGGCAAGACTTAATTGCGAGCGATTGAACAGAAACAATCCTTGTGTCTACGGCGGAAGTTGCAACGACTGCACAAACAGCGATACAATTTGCAACGCAACGGTAATTCACCACCACCCGACAAGAAACAAACTGTTTTACGTTGTCCTTGTAGACGAAGAACTTGGATATTGATTAATTCTATTGCTTTAAGCTGTATCCCCATTTATGGCGATAAATCGTAATGGATAACAATCAGATAGCATCTTATTTGGATAATTATCTTATTTGGACGAAAGAATTAAAATCAAATAATATACAAACCATATATAAACAATAATCAAGCAATATATCAAACAATATATCAAATAATATATCAAACAATATAAAAATAAAAACCATAATAAATTATAAAAAAAGAAAGACGATTTGTCTTTCTTTTTTTATAGCTTTAATTGTAAATTTTTTTTACTAACGTAAATACTTATAAGCATTGCAAACTTTATACTTATTGCAAATTTTTATAATTATTTTTTTGCCGCCTTTTTTGAACCGCTTTTAATTTTCATATCTTTAAAGAAGTTTTTCAAAGTTACGAACAAATTCTCTCTCATTGCAGGAATATCGCATTTCTTTCCGTTGTTGCAAATCGAATACGTGACGTATCCGTAATAGAGAGCGACCAAAACCGTAACAACGCTGAAAAGTATAAGATATACGTCTAACGATTCAAACGAAGCAATAAGTCCTCTTGCATTGGCAACTACAAATCCCGATTGATTCATAAGCTGTCCTACGTTCATAAACGAAAGCGTAGAAATCATACCAAGCAAAATATATGCTCTCTTCTCACCTGAAATCATTGCATAAATCATAAGCAATGCGATTGACATAAACAGATAAGTATAATCGACTTTCAACGTAAATACGGCAATAATCGCTATATCGAAAGACGCAAGCAAAAGAAGCTCCAATCTGTTTTTATTTTTTACGTACAATGCAATTACGTAAATCTGCAATACCAGCAAGAAGATTAAGTTGAAGATTGCCGCCGTATTGTTTACGCTGTTTCCGTTCATGCCGACCATAGAATACAAATTGAATGCATTTCCGCTGAAAGACAAATTATTTGCCATTATGTTTTTGTAGTATTCAAAAACGTAAAGCGGTTTGCCTTCGATGCCGATTGTAAACGGAAGGCTGAGCAAGATAAACGCTGCAAACGCTCCGACAAAACCGAATATGATTTTCGCCCTGGTTGCGTTAAAGGATTTAAGCGTGTTATCCGCTCTGTAATACATGTAAACAAGATAGCACATTGCAAGAAGAACAACTGCCAAAGCTCTCATATCGAATAAAACAGCCAAAGCAAACGTTGCATACGAAGCAATATATTTTTTCTCTATCAAAAGCAAGAACGCAATAAGAACGAGCGCTACAAGGATAGATTCAAAAGAACCTTTTGAAGAACTCATTACAAATGCAATCGGCAACAAGGCATATAAACCTGCGTATACCGTTGAAATCTTGTTTCCGACGTACTTCTTACCGTAGAAATAGATAGTAAGCACAACGGCAATATCTGCCAATATCGACGGCACTCTGAGCCACATTGATAGCGACGCGTCGTTTAAAGCTCTTCCCATACCGCCAAAGACGTAAATTAAGTATAGCTGTCCCGGGGTATAAGAATCATAACTGTATTTAGTGAGATATGCGAAAATATCTTTCGGCGCAACGGTTTCGGTAGCTCTTGCCACTGTGATAAGCTTCGTCATCGAAACGCCGAATCCGTACGTCGTGAAAAGCAATATAAATCTTACCAAAAGCGTTGCAATTGCAAGATATGCCGCAATAGCTATAGGATGAGTAGCTACCTTTTTAAACGTTACCTTTTCTTTTTCGGCTTTAACGACAGTTTGTCCGAAATCGTTAAGACCGCTACGATTTCCGTATACTCTGCGTATAAGAACGTATGCGGCAATCGCCAAAGCTACGGTAAGCAACGTAAGACAAACTACATATGCTATGCCGCTTGCATTTTCGCTGTATCTTACAACCTTTTCACGGCTGATTTCCGTGACGGTTGCACTTGCAGGAACGGTATCTACGCGCTTCATAGAAACGTTATCGAAATAAACCGTACCTTTTGCAAGGTCCGTTTCGTCGCCGAGTTTAAGACAAATCGTAAGATAATCCGTATTCTTAGGAGAAACGTAAAGCGTAACCTCCGTCCAACCGTCGGTTGCGTTTGTGATTTCGCCTAATACGTAATCGGTGTTTTCAAGAAAAGTTATGAAAGCGCCTTTTGCATAGTCGCTTCCGCCTACTTTAATCGCAGAAGGAACTTTGACTTGATAAGTAATCTTATAAGCCTTGTTTTTATCGACTTTTACGCTTTGATAAACGTACGTAGCCGTACCTTCCGTATTCTGAATTTTTAAGGTTTTTTCGCCTAAGTCATCTCTGCCGTCGGAAGCCGATTGCGACAAACTTATTTCGGACTTGGAAAACGTAGAATCTTTCGATCCCCTTGTCCAACCCGAAATTAAAGTCGTACCGCTTGAGCTTTCTTCGGTGATTTCAAAACCACCGTTAGTGATAAGCTCCTCACCAACCGTCGTATTATAGTTACAAGCGGTAAGAGCGAAGAGCGAAATCACTGCGATAACAAACACAATCAAACCAAGTTTGAGAAATCTTTTCATAAAACTTATTACTTAACTTCCTTAACTTTTGCGGCTTTACCTGTTCTCTCTCTGAGATAGTAAAGTTTAGCACGTCTGACATCGCCTTTACGAACTACTTCGATGCGGTCGATTTTAGGCGAATGAATAGGGAACGTTCTTTCAACGCCGTACGAGCCTTGTACAAGACGTCTAACAGTAAACGTTTCACGAATACCGCCGTTTTTACGGGCAATAACCGTACCTTCGTACTTCTGAATTCTTTCTCTTTTACCTTCGATAATCTTAACGTATACCGCTACGGTATCGCCGATTGAGAATTCAGGAACGTCAGATTTCATGTTCTCTTTTTCGATAGTGTCGATGATGTTGCTCATTTAAACCTCCTATGTGACATTCATGCATTGTTTCCCAATTTCAGAGGAATGCCCATGCTCAAAAATTATATCATATTATTTTTTATCGGGCAACCGAATTTGCCCCATATGGAACAATTTTAAACTCAAAATTTAACGCCGTAAACGTAAAATCAGCTTACGCGTTTTTAAACGTGCTCCAACTATTATAAAAATATATATTTTTTATAATACAACTCTGCCACCGTACTGCAAGGCGTTGTTTTGCTTATGCTCTTAACGTTTTAGCAGCAGAAAGAATTTGCCTAATTGAATTGCTTCAAATCGCTATAATTTGCTTTTTTACAAAACGTTTAACGTAAAGCGATTATAAAATCACATGTAAAAAGCGTTTTCGATATGATTGATTTCATCGCCCAGAATTTCAATTACGTCAAACCTGAAATCGTTATTTTCCATTCTGTTCTTAGCGATAAAACACTCTGCAGCAATAGCAATTTTACGTTGCTTCGCTTTTGTGACGGCTTCGGAAGGATATCCGTAGTTTAAATTTTGCCTTGCTTTTACTTCAACGAAAACGACAAGATTTTTCTTGGCGGCAACAATATCTATTTCGGCAGCTTTTACTCTGAAATTCCGACAGAGTATTTTATAGCCGTTTTTAATCAAAAATTCTGCCGCAATATTTTCGCCGACGTCACCTATTATTTTTTTGTTCATAACCTGAAATCGCCGACTCGACGTACTGCAAGCGATGAAGCGGCGTCATGCCGCAACTTATAATCGCTTCTATATGTTGCTTTGTTCCGTATCCCTTATTTTTTTTAAAACCGTATTCGGGATAAATTACGTCCTGCTCAATCATAAACCTGTCACGCGTAACCTTTGCGATAATCGACGCCGCCCCTATACAATAACTAAGCGCGTCGCCGTGAATGATTGCCAACGACGGAATGCCGAAATCAAGTTTTACAGCGTCAACCAATATATAATCTGGCTTTACGGATAAATTTTCAACCGCTTTCAGCATACATTCCTTTGTCGCGTTGAGAATGTTTACTTCATCGATTCGCTTGTTATCCGCCTCTTCGATGCGATAAGCAATGCAATTTTCCAGAATCTCGGGAAACAATTTTTCTCGCTTTTTTTCAGACAGCTTTTTGCTGTCCGTAACGCCTTCGACAAGTTTTTCAAGATTCATAATTGCGGCGCAAACTGTGACGGGTCCTGCAAGCGGACCTCTGCCGACTTCGTCTATACCGCAAATATATTTGCAACCTTTTTTCACAAGTTCGCACTCAAATTGAAAATCGTCTAAAATCATACTTTCTCCAACATGATTTTTCCAAGTCTTCCTTTTCTGAAATCGTCAATCAAGGTCTTAGCCGCCCTTTCGATATCCGTTTCTCCGCCCCTGACCTTAAAACCGCGTTTTAAGGCAATATCTTCAAGAATTTTAAGCGGCTCGTTTTCTAAACTTACAGAATATCTCTCCGCCAATTTTTCAGGAAAATTTTCGATTCCTTCTTTTATAAATTCGATTGCCAGCTCAACGCAATCGAGAACGTCGTCGCTTATGCTTCCGATGAAAGCAAGGTGCTTAGCCACCGTCTGGTCGTCGAATTTTCCCCAAAGCGTCCCGGGTGTGTCGAGTAAATCTATCTGACTGTCAAGGCTCAACCATTGTTTGCCTCTTGTTACGCCCGCTTTATCTCCCGTTATAGCCGACGCTTTTTTTCTCATGCTGTTAATAATGGTTGACTTACCGCTGTTAGGAATGCCGCAAATCATAGCTCTGATATGTTTTTTGACTCCCTTCAACGCATATTTGTCAAGCACGTCCTTATAAACGTTTTTTATCGCTATTGCAATATCCCGACAATCAGAAGTCGTTCCGCACGTTTTTATGGCCTTTTTTCCGTCTTTGTCAAATTCTTTAAGCCAACGACTAATATCGGCGCTTTCTACCAAGTCGCACTTATTGAAAACGTATACTACTCTTTTATCGAGCGTAAATTTGTTGAGCACCGGGTTTATTGAAGATTTAACGGCTCTCGAATCGATAACGTAAATCAAAACGTCGCAAAGGCCGACGTTTTCTTCCATCATTCTGACGGCTTTTGTCATATGTCCGGGAAACCATTGAATGTACATACTATTTATCGAGCAAATCAGGTCGGCGCTCTTTTGTTATACGCAAACTCTGCTCTTTTCTCCATTTACTTATTTCGCCGTGATTTCCGCTGACAAGCACGTCAGGTACGGCAAGTCCTTCGTATACACGAGGTTTTGTATATTGCGGATATTCCAATAAATTATCGGAAAAACTTTCTTCCACTACCGAATCGGAAGAATGCAGAACTCCGTCAATATATCTGGAAATACAATTTATAACAACCATAGCCGGCAATTCTCCGCTTGTCAAAACGTAATCGCCGATTGAAAGTTCCTCATCGATTTCAAGGTCAATTGCTCTTTGATCGATACCCTCATAACTACCGCACAAAAGCAATATGCCTTCTCCTAGGGCCATTTCTTTTACGCTATTTTGCGTAAGCGTTTTCCCTTTAGGAGACATATATATGCGTTTTAATTTATGTTCAGGGTCAACGGCTCTGATTGCAGAAACGATAGGCGCAGGAGTCATAACCATACCCGCACCGCCACCGAAAGGCGTATCGTCGACCTTTCCGTGCTTATCTAACGTATAATCACGAATATTAGTAACGTTTATTACGATTTTTCCGCTCTCCTGAGCTTTGCCCAAAATTCCTATTTTTAATGCTTCAAACATTTCGGGAAAAAGCGTCAACACTTCAAATCTCATTGGTTACCGCAACCTCCCCGAATATTTTTTCGTCCAACGTCATCTTTTTGTTTTCAACGTCAACGGAAAGCACGAGTTTTTTCAATGCCGGAAAACTGATTTCGCTTTTTTCGCTTTTTACGACGTACACGTCTGCGGCGCCGTACTGCAACACGTCGGAAATTTTTCCGATTACTCTGTTTCCGACTTCAACTTCCATTCCTATTATATCAACGATTAAGTTATGGTCCGCATCCATTTCAACGACGTCCGAACGCTTTATGAAAATGGATTTATTTCTTAACTTTTCCGCTTCTTCAGGCGTATCTATGCCGAAAAGTTTCAACGTAACGAACTTACCGTCAAGTTGACACTTTTCGACTTTATAGCTTGCCTTCGAAATAAAAATTTCGCTTAACCGCAAAAAGCGAGAGTTATCATCAGTGATACCCTCGACCTTCATTGCGCCCTTTATGCCCTTAGGCTTTAAAATTTTTCCGACTTCAATAAAATCTGTCATTATTCCTTTTCAGCTATAACAACGTTATATCTGGTTCCGGATTTTGCACTGGCAGACTTTACGATTGTTCTTATCGCTTTAGCAATTCTGCCCTGCTTACCTATAATTTTGCCAATATCGTTTTTCGATATTTCAATAACTATGTCGGTCGAGCTTGTACCCTCTCTGGTTTCGACGATAAAATCGCCTTCTTCCCCGACAAGTTCCTTAACCAGGAATTCGACTAATTCGTACATAAACGCCCCTTACAGTATGCCGTTATTTTTAAGCAAAGAACGAACGGTATCTGTAGGTTGTGCACCCTTTTTAATCCAATCTTTTGCTTTATCGGCGTCAATTTTAACAAGTGCCGGTTCTACGGTTGGGTCATAAATACCGATTTGGTCGATATATTGTCCGTCTCTTGCTTTTCTTGAATCGATAGCAACAATGCGATAGAAAGGAGCGTGCGTTTTGCCCATTCTTGTGAGTCTGAGTTTTACCATTTGTTTACCTCCAAACAAAATAAATTGTTTAATGAATTTATTATAAAATTTTATTAAATAAAATCTTATTTTTTATTAGTTGCGTTTTTAATAAATGCTTTTAAAATATATGCTATTTTAAATTGCATTTTTAAAAATATGCTTTTTTAATTGCGTTTCTCGTTTTTAAACGCATACGCCGAATATTTGTGTCGGCGACAAAATCAGCAGTGCCGTAACGCTACACGATAACGCCGCTTAAAATCAAAACGGAAATTTTCCTTTTGATTTCTGCATTCTCTGCATCATCGTTTTTGAAAGTTCGAATTGCTTTAACAACTGATTTACGTCCTGAATAGACGTTCCGCTGCCTTTTGCTATACGCTTTCTTTGGCTGGCTTTTATAATATCGGGATTTCTGCGTTCTTTTACCGTCATAGACTGAATTATAGCTTTAGTCTGAACGAGTTTTTTCTCATCGATGTTAGCGTCAACGCCTTTAAGTTTATTCGACATACCCGGTATCATCTGCAAAAGATTTGAGATGTTGCCCATCTTTTTCATGCTTTCTATTTGTTGTAAATAGTCTTCGAGCGTAAAACTTTTTTCTTTTATCTTTTTTGTAAGGTTTCTGGCTTCGTCTTCGCTGAAAGCGTTTTCCGCCTTTTCAATAAGCGTAAGCACGTCGCCCATTCCTAAAATTCTCGACGCCATTCTGTCAGGGTGGAAAGGTTCTATATCGTCAAGTTTTTCACCCGTTCCGCAGAATTTAATAGGCTTTGACGTTACGGCTTTTATCGACAACGCCGCACCGCCGCGAGTATCGCCGTCAAGCTTTGTCAGAATTACGCCCGATATATCGAGTTGTTTATTGAAACTATCCGCAACGGTAACTGCATCCTGACCCGTCATAGAGTCGACTACAAGAAGAATTTCATGAGGCTTCAACTCTTTTTTGAGACCGATAAGCTCGTCCATAAGTTCTTCGTCTATATGCAGACGACCGGCAGTATCAACGATTACGGTATCTAATCCGTTTTTATTCGCAAACTTTATGGCTTCAGTAGCGATTTTATTCGGCTTGATCTGTCCTTTTTCAAAAACCTCAACACCTGCTTTTTGACCGACTACCTGCAACTGTTTGATTGCCGCCGGACGATAAACGTCGCAAGCGACTAAAAGCGGATGTTTCCCTTGCTTTTTAAGCATTGCGGCAAGTTTACCGCACATAGTGGTTTTTCCTGCGCCTTGAAGACCGCACATCATAATTATCGTAGGCGGATTCGAACTTACGGCAAGTTTTGCATTCTTGCTGCCCATAAGTTCGATAAGTTCTTCGTTGACGATTTTTATAACCTGTTGGTCAGGCGTAAGACTCTTTAATATATCTTCGTGAAGGGCTTTTTCGCTTACGGCGTTTATAAAGGATTTTGCCACGTTATAATTGACGTCGGCTTCGAGAAGGGCGACTCTTATTTCACGCATTGCTTGTTTAATTTCAAGCTCGGTGAGTTTACCCTTGTTTTTCATCTTTTCAAAAATGTTGCTTATCTTTTCGGATAGCGTTCCAAAAGAACCCATTTTCAACCCTCCGTCAATTTATTAAGGTCTTCGATTGCCGTTTTCAATTTTGCGTCGTCGCCGACTGCGTATGAATCCCGAATAGAATCGGAACACCTTTTTACGTCTTTGATAAACTTAGCAAAATGCAGATTGTTTTCAAAATCTTTAACGGCTTCTTCGCCGCGTTTTATAGCGTCTCTTGCCGCCTGACGGGAAATTCCGAACTGCTCGGCTATTTCCGCCAACGAAAGGTCGCAATCGAAATATAATTGCATCATTTCTCTCTGTTTGTTCGTTAGCAAAGAGCCGTAAATTTCCGTCAAAATGCTGATTTCAAAATTTTCCATAAGCTGTAAAGGCAATAACCTTTACAGCTATAATAATATAGCCTAAAATTTTTGTCAACCGTTTTAACGATAAAGCGGAAATTTATAAATAAATTTATATATGCAGTCGATAAAGGATTTTATAAGACAATTTATAAAATGGTAAATTTAAAATTATAAACAATACCATATAAATTGCGTTTGCGTGAAAATTTGCGTAACTATAAACGCTCGTAACGTCGTTAAATAAAAAATATAAAAACCTTGCCGGCGAGCAAGGTTTTAAATATACAAATTCTATTGTCAACAAATACAAGTTTATTATCAACCATCTGTCAATCGTCTAACAAAACGTCAATAAAGTCCTGTGCGTCGAATTCGATAAGGTCGTCGATTTTTTCGCCGACGCCTACGTATAAAACGGGAAGTTCGAGCTCTTCCGCAATGGCTATTACAACTCCGCCTTTTGCCGTTCCGTCAAGCTTTGTCAAAATTATTCCGTCGACGTCGATATCTTCGCTGAATACGCTTGCCTGGTTGACTGCGTTCTGTCCCGTCGTCGCGTCAAGAACGATATATTTTCTGAAATCGGCGTCAGGCAATTCACGGTCGACAACTCGGCAAATCTTTTTCAATTCCTCCATAAGATTCTTTTTATTATGAAGTCTGCCCGCAGTATCAACTAAAATTACGTCCGTTCCTTTTGCTTTTGCCGAACTTATGGCGTCGAAAACTACCGCCGCAGGGTCGCTGCCTTCTCCGTGATGCACCACTCTAACGCCTGCTCTTTCGCCCCATACTTCAAGCTGCTCGCTTGCGGCAGCTCTGAAAGTATCCGCCGCGGCAATGACAACCGATTTGCCTTGCGATTTAAAATAGTTTGCAAGTTTTCCGGTCGCAGTAGTCTTTCCCACTCCGTTCACTCCCGACAGTAATATTACAAGAGGATAAGTATAATCGTATTTTTCAAAGTCTATAGCCTGAACAAGCAATTCTTTAAAACATTGCTTCGCTTCGTCGGGAGTAGTAATTTTACGTTCGTATATTTCGTCCCGTAATCTTTCAATCAGATTATTCGTTGCGGTATAGCCGACGTCGGACGTTAAAAGAGCTTCTTCAAGTTCATCAAAAAAACCGTCGTCCAAAGCCTTCATTTTGAACGCTTCAAACAATTTTCTTTTGATTGCCTCTTTCGTTTTTTTAAGACCTTCGGCTATCTTTGAAAATACTCCCATTCTTCCTCCTAACTTGCACTCTGTGCGTCTGAAGCATGCTTAACGGCTTCGTCAAATGCAACCGAAACGATTTTAGTTACGCCTTTTTCTTCCATGGCAACTCCGAAAATCGTATCGGCATGTCTCATCGTCGGTTTACGGTGAGTTATAACAATAAACTGCGTTTTGTCGCTGAACATCTTTAAAAGTTCCGCAAACAAGTTTGCGTTTGCGTCGTCAAGGGCTGCCTCGATTTCGTCGAGGATACAGAAAGGCATCGGTTTAAGTTGCAATATCGCAAAAAGAATTGCAATTGCCGTAAGCGCTTTTTCACCGCCCGACAAAAGCGATATGTGTTGAAGTTTCTTTCCCGGCGGTTGAGCAAAAATTTCAATTCCTGCTTCAAGCGGGTCAATCTCTTTATCGCTTGTAAGGTCGGGTTCTAACGACTCGAGCACCAATTTACCCGTTCCGCCGTCAAACAACTTTTTGAACGTCGTCTGGAAATTAGCGTTAATCTTTTCAAACGCGTCGTTAAACTTAACCACCATTTCGTTTGTTAAGTCGGATATAATCTTTTTTAAATCGTCGTATGCGGCTTTAATGTCGTCACGCTCGGAAGTCAAGGTGTTATAACGCGTTTCAAGCTCTTCGAGATCGGTTATGGCGCATTGGTTTACTTCGCCCAATCTCGAGATTTCTCTTTTTACGTTTGTAATCTCGCTCGACGCTTTGCGATTGTCAAAGTTTTCGTCCTTATATTGCAACGCGTTAGCATACGTCAGGTCATACTCTTCGAGTATATGTTCCTGCATATTTCTGATTTCGATATCTACTCTTTCAAGGCTGCCTTCATCGCGGATTTTTTTCTCGGTAAGTTCGGCTTTTTCCTCGGTAAGTTTATTTCTCTTATCGCCTAACGATTCGATACTGTTTTTCAAATCTTCTTTACGTTTAGAAAGTGAATTGAGTTTTTCGTCCAATTCGGCAAGATGTTGTTTTTCCTCGACGGTAAACTCAGTCTTTTGCGGAGCTTTTTTAAGTTCTTCGATTTTATGTTGAACGTTTTTAAGTTGAACGTCGGTATCGATAAGATTTTCCTTGCATTGCGATTTTTCCTTGTTCAATCTGAAAACTTCATCGCTCAATTTATCGATTTCGCCCTTTAAAATCGTACTTTCGATTTTAAGATCGGTAAGCAACTTAAACAACGAATCACGCTGCGATTTCTTTTCTTTCGAATCGGATTTCTGCTCGTGCAGATTTCCGAAAAGTTCCTTCTTTTGCTTAACACTCTCTTCCAAAGCGTCAACGGAAGAAATTTTCAGCGTAAGCTCTCCGACGATTCTGTCCGCCTCTGCAAGCTCGGCTTCGCAAGAAGCTATGTCTTCTTTAAGTCGGGTAACGTTTTCACGCGACAAACGCTGTCTTTCTTCATATAAACCGAAATTAGATTTAATATCCGTAAGGCAACGAGTAATCGTCTGTGACTTTTCATCGCATTCTTCGATACTCTTTTCATATTCGGCTTTTCTTTTAAGCAATTCGTTTAAATTTGAATTTAACTTGTTTACGCTTTCTTCTAACGCTTCAATCTGACGTTCCTGGTCGAGAAGACTCATTCTGTCGTTCTTTCTCGAACCACCGGAAATAGAACCGTTCTTTGCAAATAAATCTCCGTCAAGGGTTATGATTTTAAATTCCTGATTATAGTTTCTGAAAAGTCTTACGGCAACGTCGATATTTTCAACCACTACCGTATCTCCCATAAGAGCGGAAATTAGCTTTTCAAATTTTGCGTCGTACGTTATATGGTCTTTAAGAAGTCCTAAACATCCGCGTTCGGAGAAAACCGCATTATTATCGCCGATTGTTTTTTCACGGCACGCAGTTAACGGACGGAAAGTAGCTCTGCCGTATCTTTTTTGCTTTAAAACGTTTATAAGGAATTTTGCGTCGTCCTCGTTTTTAACAATAATATTCTGAAGAGACGCATTAAGCACGTTCTCAACGGCGGCAACGTATTCTTCCGGAACTTTGATAATTTCCGCAACGACGCCCATAATTTTCGACAAAATTTTGTCGTCCTCTTTTGCGTCTTTCATAAGACCTTTTATTGCGTCCTGATAACCTGCGTAATTATCCTTTATCTGCCTTGCCATTTCAAGATTTGCGGCGGCATTCGAAATTTTATTGTTTACGGCAAGTATATCGTCGGTAATTGCGGCAAGAGCGACCTTTGCGTCTTTTTTCGCACATATAATTTCATTGGCTTCGGTAAGAAGTTTTTCATTCTTACCTCTGAGTTCGTTTATGTGCCCCTCTGCAATAGACAAAGCAGTTAAATCTTCGTCTAAATTCGTTCTCTTCTGCGACAACGATTCTCTTAAATTCTTCGCTCTTTCCTGATTTATTCCTTTTTCGGAAATAAGACTTGCTAAATTGCCTTTCAACGCTGAAAGCTCTTCGACGGAACGCACGTATTCCTGATTTTTAGCTTCTATTTCACTTTCCTGACTTGTTAGCTCGTCGTTTAAAACGCTGTACTCGGCATTTATACGATCACATTCCTTAGCCTGTGAAGCATAAGACGCCAACTTTTCTTCTTTTTCTTTAGAAGCCTTTAAAATTGCCTCGTCGATTCTCTCAATCTGTGCTTCAAAATTCTGTTTGTCACGGATAAGTCTCGACTCGTCGCCGTTAAGATTGTTGAGTTTTTCTTGAAACACTCTGCCTTCACCCGCCATACGTTCGGCGTCAACTTTAAGAGTAAGAATTTCGGCATTAAGACTTCTGGAGTATTCGTCAAGAGAAGTAAAATCGGACATACACGAATCGAATTCCTGCGTGCATTTTATAAATTCTCTTTCTTTAAGTTCCAACTCGTCAACGGTCTTTCTGAGACGTTCGGAAATCTTTTTCTTTACGTTTTCATTGTTCTCATATTGATAAATGTAAACGTTTACTTCCCAAAAGCGCAACAAATCTTTAAGTTCGAAATACTTCTTCGTAGCTTCTGCCTGTTTACGCAAAGGTACAATCTGCCTTTCGATTTCGGCAATACGCTCGTTCGCAACCGTAAGATTCTGATTGGCTCTGTCAAGTTTACGCTCCGCTTCGTTTCTTTGATAGCGGAATTTTGAAATTCCCGCCGCTTCTTCAAATATGTGACGGCGGTCGTCCGGTTTTGCCGAAAGAAGTTCGTCGATTCTGCCCTGACCGATAATGGAATATCCTTCTTTACCGATAC
>JBJETY010000013.1:0-13870 GCA_051883555.1 Christensenellales bacterium
ATCTTAACGTTGAGTAACCGTTGTGAAAAAGTAGACGAAAGAGCAAAGATTAAGTACAGTATAAAATCCGCAAAGAAAACCGCTTACGGCAAATGTCGATAATTTTAAAATTTAAATTTATAAAATATTTAAAAAGGCTGTCAAAACACTTTACAACAGTAAAGTAATAAAGTATAATAGCATTGTTATTAAACAATACGAAAAAATTCGATATACGGAGAGGTAGTAAAATGAAAAAATCACTTTTAATTATTTTAGCACTCGTACTTGTAGTAGGTTCGGTTGCTTGTCTTGCCGCTTGTAACAAAACGAAAACGACGGCAGCTATGCTCGATATCGATTTCGGTTCGGAAGAATACGGAATCGCTGCGGCAAAAGGCAATGAAGCTTTGATTGAAAAGGTAAACGAAGCCCTTATCGGCATTGCCGACGACGCAATGCTTACTGTAGCGGATAAATTCGGTTTGAAGAGCGAATTGCTTATAAAGTCGGATACGGAAAATCCTATTTCGGGCGCAGCCGACGACAGCTGGAACAATATCGTTTCAAAAGGTAAAATAATAATCGGCTATACGGTCTATGCTCCTATTGCTTACACGGACGAATCGACGAAACAATTTACAGGTTTCGATACGGAACTTGCTCGTGAAGTTTTTAAGTGGCTCAACAATAAATACGGCACAAACATCACGATAGAATTTACGGAAATCGAATGGGCAACTAAAGTCATAAACATCGAAAAAGGCGACTTCGACCTTATCTGGAACGGAATGACGATCACCGAAGAAATCAAAACGCAACTTACCGTTTCTCTTCCTTATCTTAACAACAGACAGGTTGCAGTCGTACGTTCGGAAGACAAAGACAAATATACGGATATAGAAAGTCTTAAATCGGCTGTAGCAGGTTGCGAAGACGGCTCTGCAGGCCACGGAGTAATCGACGAAAAGGGTATCGGCAAAAAGACGTTGACATTCAAAGATCAGCTTTCGGCTTACAATCAGCTTCTCGTCGGTGGCGTTGACGTTATCGTAATCGATTCGATTATGGCAGGCTACTATATCGCAAACGGCAAATAATATCAAAAAATAGCACAAGGAAAAAATAATGAACGTTTCATTTGTTTTGGAAACGCTGTTTCAAGGGTTCGGCAAAACGGTTCTGCTGTTTGTCGTAACCCTTGTCTTGGCTTTACCGCTCGGTTTGATTTTTGCTTTCGGCTCGATGTCGAAATTTAAACCTATAAAGTATTTAGTTAAAACCATAGTCTGGATAATTCGCAGCACTCCGCTTATGTTGCAGATATTGCTTGTCAGTTTTGTGCCTTACTACGTTTTCGGAACGTATACGGTTGACCTTGCGGACGCATTGAGAGTAGAGATTGACCAGCTTATGTTTATCTTCGTTGCAATCGCTTTCGTCATAAATTACGCATGTTATTTTTCGGAAATCTACCGCGGCGCAATTCAGTCTATACCTCGCGGACAGTATGAGGCGGGCAAGGTGTTAGGGCTCAAAAAAGGGCAGATATTTTTCAGAATAGTCTTATTTCAGGTTTTCAGAAAAATTCTTGCGCCTATGAGCAACGAGATTATAACTCTTGTAAAAGATACCGCATTGGCAAGCGTACTCGGAGTTGTGGATTTGTTCACGGCGGCACAGAATATGGTAAAGACGGTAATAAGTCTTGCGCCTTTGCTCTATGCAGGCGTGTTCTATCTTGTTTTCAACGGATTGTTGACGGTCCTTTTCAGCTTTATCGAAAAGAAAATGGCATTTTATAAGGAGTAAACATGGCATATCTTACCATAGACAATTTCAATAAAAATTTCGGCAAGACGGTCGTTTTACAGGGCATAAACTTTTCTATGGAAAAGGGAGAAGTCGTGTCGATTATAGGCTCGTCCGGCTCGGGAAAAACCACGCTCCTTAGATGTATAAATTTCCTTGAAACTCCCGACACCGGCAAAATGACCCTTGACGGCGAAGTGCTGTTCGATTCCGCGATTGAAAAAAAGGAGACGGAAGGCTCGCTTAGAACAAAACGACTTAATTTCGGGTTGGTGTTTCAATCGTTTAATCTTTTTCCGCAATATAAAGTCTTAAAGAATATTATGCTTGCTCCTTCGCTTATGCTCGACGAGCGATGCAGAACGTATAAAAGACGTTTAATAACGATTGCTTTGGAAAATATTTTTAAACTTAAAACAAAAAGAGCGGAACGCTGTGCCGAGTCAGACAAAGAGATTTTAAATATCGTCGGCGCAGAAGACGGCGAAACCGTCAAAAGTTTAAAACGAGTAGCGTCGTTAATAAGCAAGTACAGAAACGGAGAGAAATCGAGAATAACAGACGAAGCTAACGGACTTCTTGAAAAAATAGGACTTAGCGATAAAAAGGATAACTATCCTTGTGAACTTTCCGGCGGTCAATGTCAGCGTGTCGCTATTGCAAGAGCGCTTGCGCTTAGCCCTAAAATACTCTGTTTCGACGAACCGACTTCCGCTTTAGACCCTGAACTTACAAGCGAAGTTTTAAAGGTTATACGTTCTTTAAAGGGCGACGACAGAACGATGCTTATCGTAACTCACGAAATGGAATTCGCTAAAAACGTTTCGGACAAAATCATTTTTATGGCGGACGGAATCGTCGAAGAAATGGGCAGCCCGAAAGATATTTTTGAAAATCCGCAATCGGAAAAGTTGAAAAACTTCTTATTTAAATCTAAGGAGAATAACAATGACGAATCAATCAATGGATAATAGAAAAGAGCTTTATGAAGTCTTTTTAAAATTGAAAACGGTGGAGGAGTGCGAAGAGTTTTTCA
This sequence comes from Christensenellales bacterium, assembly GCA_051883555.1. Taxonomy (GTDB): domain Bacteria; phylum Bacillota; class Clostridia; order Christensenellales; family CAG-917; genus CAG-917. Next base: position 2,828 of record JBJETY010000013.1, read on the forward strand.
GCGACCTTTGTACTTATAAAGAGATTGACTGTATGGTACAAAGACTCGACGCCGCAAAACTTCTGCTTGCCGGTGAGACTTATGAAAAGATTATTTCCGAAACCAATATCTCGTCCGCAACCCTTTCAAGAGTAAGTCGCTGCGTCAAATACGGAAAAGGGTATAAAAAAATGTTGTCGGAAGACAATAAATAACGCGGTTATTTCCTTAAGACCTTAAAAGCCGTGTATCGCTGCGAGAACAAATACGTATGGATTTGTCGGAATAAAATACACGGCTGTATAAAGGGCGGTATACGGGGCAAAAACGACAATTTAGTTGCCATCGGCAAAATAAGTAAGTTAACCGCTTATTCGATATCTTAAGACAAGATATGTCGCCTTTTTATACGCAATTAGTATGGCAGACAAAGCAAGCGTAACAAACGTAATATAAATAGACCTGCTTAAAGCAAACCGAAAAGTTTATAGCAAGAAGCCTTAAAGCGTAATCAAAAAAGATAATAAAAAAGGAAACAAAGCGTATTTGCTATGCTTGACACGGTCGGTGTTTCGTGTTATTATAATTTAGCTTTAATATTCAATAAAACATCTTCAGTTGGAGAAATACCCAAGTGGCTGAAGGGGCTCCCCTGCTAAGGGAGTAGTACGGCACAACCGTAGCTCGGGTTCAAATCCCGATTTCTCCGCCAAGCGGTACCCAACCGAACCCGTAAAAAGGTTTAGTTGGGTGCTTTTTTTATACTTTAAATGAGTGCTTTTATATGCTTTTCGCTTTTGCTTGATTTTGGCACGATACTCCGTTGCTTTCGATTTGAGCGTATACCAACGATATAACACCGGAGATAATACGTTGAATTTTAAAGAGATAAATGATTACGAAAAAAAATTGAAAAAAATTGGTCTCTACAAATTGGGTAAAACGGGTACATGAAGGAACAAAACCTGCCGAGAACAACGTAGAGATTTGTCGATAATAAAAACCGTGCAATAAAAACTTAATAAATTTAAATCGTATAAAATTTTGCACGTTGTAAATAATTTGACGTATGAATAATATTCACGACGTTGTAAAGGTATTGATTTTTTCGGTTGTGGCGTATATAACGCTGTTTATAATTGCAAAGTTGCTCGGCAAAAAGCAAATTGCCTAAATTTTTATCGACTACGTTGTCGAAATAACAAGCAGTTTTATTGGATGAAAAATGGCGACGTTGCGAGTCCAATCACGGTTTTATCAACAAGGGAATTATTTGTTAAAGATACGGATAGTGATTTCTGCGTTAAAGGATAGCCGATAAAATTAATTTATTGGGCATTTAATTAGTTTTCTGTTAACTGAAACTGTTGAATTGCTGTAAAATTATTTTTTATGATATCTATTTTTCGGCACGTTGTCACGTACTTTTAAGTCTTCTTCGTTTACCATAATATCGGCAATATCTTTACCGGTATAAAATTCCGAAAAAACGACCTGCCATTTTCCACTGATTGGTTTATCGCTCATAACGGCACCGAAATCTCCGACCTTTACTCCGGCTTTAGTATATGCCGGTTTTTCTTTGATTAATTCTACTAAATCCAAATATTTCATATCATGCTCCTTTTAATCGGCTAGCGGTGTATTGTTTATGATTTCTCCCTTAGGTTTAACCATCCAACCCGATGTAAACGTTATAATCTTGTCGTTTTTTGCAAATACGATATCAATATTAATTCTTTGACCGTACAAATCTAATTTATCAAGTTTATAGTTGCTGTCGCAATATTTTTTTACAGCCTGCTTTTCATATTCTTCCTTTAAATAATGAGAATCTTTTATTGTAAAGCCAAGCGTTTCGAATAAATCTCTTTTTCCGTTCCAGGAATACTTATCGCTGAAAACGTAATCGGTAAATTTTTTTAGGTCACATTTTGCATAAGAATTGATATATGGAATTGGTTTTGAAATATTATTTGTAACGCAATGACACCTTTCGTGTTGTGGCAAAGCAGGTTTTAAAGAATTGTTAAACCAACACTTATCTAAAGCCATACACACAGGACAATGTAATAAGCCGCTTGTAGAATGTTTCCATTCAACCCATCCGGTATAACTCAATATACCGTTTTCATCAATTTTAATTATGCCATCAAGAATTCCCATATTATAACAAAGTTCCTTTAAAATTGCAAAAGTTTGAAATACTGTTTTGTTAACCTTTAAATGCCTTTTTAAGACGAATGTTAAAAATGCATTTATCAATCACACAATAACATTAGAATTTCTAGAGCTAAAATTTTCATGTCAGAATTTTACATTTTATATTTAACGTTAGCGTGTGTTGTTTCCTTTTTGACTATTCTGTTATAGCGAGTTATTCATTATAAACTACTTTTGTTATAGATTTTAAGGTTAAGAAAATTGTAAAACAAAATTCAGGCTTAAAGACTTTCGTATCGATTAAAATTTTATTTCGAGCAGTTAGAATATGCAGTTTATAAACCGTTTGAGACTGTGCTTATAATTTATTAGGCAGAGCTTAAAGCCAAGAAAGTTATGTCGATAAAAACCGTGCAATAAAAACTTAATAAGTTCAAATTGTATAAAATTTGCACGTTGTAAATAATTTGACGTATGGATAATATTCACGACGTTGTAAATGTATTGATTTTTTCGGTTGTGGCGTATATAACGCTGTTTATAATAGCAAAGTTGCTCGGCAAAAAGCAGATTGCGCAGTTATCGTTTATCGACTACGTTGTCGGCATAACGATAGGGTCTATTGCGGCAGAAATGGCGACGGACACGGTCAATCCGTTTTATCATTATATCATTGCGATGACGATTTTCCTTGTTTTCGATTTTGTGGTTACGTTAATCAGCAGGAAAGGCGTTTTAATGAAAAAGCTGCTTTGCGGCAGACCGCTTATGATAATCGAGAACGGCAAGATAAACTATAAAGAGCTTAAAAAAAGCAAATTGACGGTTGACGAAGTTTTGGGAATGGCAAGGGATAAGGACTATTTCGATATAAATCAGATAGCGTTCGGCATTTTAGAAACCAGCGGAAAATTGAGCATATTGCCAAAAGCGGAAGAGAAACCGCCCGTTTGTAAAGATTTGTCCATTATTCCGCCACCGCCTGAATTGACTGATTATTTAATTATCGACGGCGTTTTACGTAAAGACGTTATGGAGCAGAACGGCTACACCGAAGAATGGATAAAAAGGGGTATAGGCATAAACAGCGACAAGGAATTAAAAAACGTATTGCTTGCTTCATATGACGAAAAGAAGCAGACTTTCGACGTCCATTATAAAAACGAGACGGCATAGCGGATGGAATAAATACCAGACTGCAAAACAATTATAGCAGCGGCTAAAAGTTAAAAAGCACTATGCATTTCATAGTGCTTTTTTTGTGTGGTTTTCTATTTAATTGAGTCGAGGCGTATTCCGACAAGTCTTAATGGCGATAGGCAATAAATTGATTACGTATAAATTCAGAATTTTTTCGCATCGGATAACCGTTTACCAGTTTTTCGTTTCGTTTTCACTTTTTTGGTTGCGTTTTCTTTCTTCTACCATTTTAACGAACCATTCTACCATTTCAGGGTCGGTATGAGAGAAGAAAGAGCTTTGGTTTTTGTCGAGTTTTTCGATTTTTATCATATCTTCGTCTGTCAGGCTAAAATCAAAGACGTTGAAGTTTTCCTGCATTCTTTCGTAATGAGTTGATTTCGGAATGACGATTACTCCGCGTTGAATATGCCAACGGAGAATCACTTGCGCGACGCTCTTTCCGTATTTGTCGCCGATAGATTTCAGTTGCGGCTCGTCGAACATATTTCCGCGTCCTTCGCCGAACGGCGCCCATGCTTCGATTTGAACACCGTATTTATCCATATAGCGTTTTGCGACGATTTGCTGATTATGCGGATGTGTTTCCACCTGATTTACCATAGGCGGAATCTTTGCAAAAGAGGCAATGTCTATAAGTCTGTCGGGATAAAAATTAGAAACGCCGATAGCCTGTTTGTTTGCTATGGCAGAAAATACGTTAATAATTTCTTAGTAAAATTATAATATTTTTGCTTTGAAATTGTCATAGTATATTGAATTTTATTTAAGATTTAACGGTTCGTTAAGATGCGGAGTGCGGTAAAATTTCGATATAAAAGCAATTAAACGAAAACGCAACGCCGTTTCTGCGTTGCGTTTAAACTTTAAACCGTTATTTTGACATGGACGCTTTGATGAATCCTGCGAACAGCGGGTGCGGTTTGTTAGGACGGCTCTTGAATTCAGGATGGAATTGAACGCCGATGAAAAATTTACACTCAGGGTTTTCAATCGTTTCGACAATATATCCGTCCGGAGAAGTTCCGCCGATTACCAATCCTTTTGAAATTATCAAATCTCTGAAATCGTTGTTGAATTCATAGCGGTGACGATGTCTTTCGAATATCTCGCTTTCGCCGTAACAATCGTAAAGTTGCGTTCCGTTTGCAATCTTGCAAGGGTAGGCGCCGAGTCTTAAAGTGCCGCCTTTGTTTATTTCGTCGTTCTGGTCAGGAAGGAAATCGATAACTTTATGCTTGCTTTCAGGATTGAATTCGCCCGAGTCGGCGTCTTCGAGTCCCATGACGTTTCGTGCAAATTCAATAACTGCAGTCTGCATTCCGAGACAAATGCCGAGATACGGAACGTTGTTTTCTCTTGCGAATTTTGCGGCAAGAATTTTTCCTTCGATTCCTCTGTTTCCGAAACCGCCCGGAACGAGTATGCCGTCTGCTTCTTTAAGGATTTCATTTACGTTTTCTTTAGTCAACGCTTCGCTGTCCGTCCAAAGGATATTGATTTTTGCGCCGCACCAATAACCTGCATGGCGAAGGGCTTCCGATACGGAAAGATATGCGTCGTGAAGAGCAACGTATTTACCGACGATTGCAATATTGACCGTCTTGTCAAGCGACTTAATTTTTTTAACCATTGTAGTCCATTCTTTAAGGTCCGGAGCAGGGGCGGTCATATTAAGTTCTCGCAAAACGACGTCGGAGAAATTATGCTTTTCAAGCATTAACGGCGCTTCGTATAGAATTGGCAACGTTCTGTTTTCTATTACGCAATCTTTTTTTACGTTGCAGAAGAGTGCGATTTTATTGAAAATTCCTTCTTCAAGCGGTTTATCGCAACGCAAAATTATAATGTCCGGATTGATGCCCAAGCCTTGAAGTTCTTTGACGGAATGTTGGGTAGGTTTACTCTTATGTTCGTCGCTTCCCGATAAGAACGGAACGAGAGTTACGTGAATGAAGAGACTGTTTTCCCGTCCGATTTCAAGAGAAATCTGGCGTACCGCCTCCATGAAAGGTTGTGATTCGATATCGCCGATAGTTCCGCCGATTTCCGTAATTACGACGTCTGCGTCCGTCTCTCTTCCGACGCGGTAAATAAAGTCTTTAATTTCGTTTGTGACGTGCGGAATAATCTGCACGGTCGAGCCGAGGTATTCTCCTCGTCTTTCTTTGTTTAATACGTTCCAGAAAACCTTGCCTGTTGTAAGGTTTGAGTACTTGTTTAAATTTTCGTCGATAAAACGTTCGTAATGTCCGAGGTCGAGGTCGGTTTCCGCACCGTCTTCGGTAACAAAAACTTCACCGTGTTGATAAGGGCTCATCGTCCCCGGGTCGACGTTAATATACGGGTCGAGTTTCTGAGCGGCTACTTTTAGTCCGCGAGCTTTTAAAAGTCTTCCGAGCGATGCGGCCGTAATGCCTTTGCCGAGTCCCGATACGACTCCTCCTGTAACAAAAATGTACTTTTTCATATATACCTCTTAAAATTTAATCCGATTGTATTTTCCGATTGGATGAACTTGCTTTTCGTTTTACCGTTTAATGGGGGATATCAATATCGTTAACCGTTTATTTTAAAAATTGTCGCGATACGTTGAAAGAAAATAACCGATTTTAATTGAATTTTTATAAAACGGCACGGCGTCGCCGCACAACGTTGAAGTCTTTAACTGTAAGTTTTTATAATATCCATAGCCACGGACGATTTTTTGCTGCATTCGTCCATAGCGCGTTTTTCGATATATTTATGCGCTTCTTCTTCCGTGAAAGAAAGTTTTGTGATTAACAAAAGTTTCGCGCGAGAAATAAGTTTAATTTCTTCCATCTTCTCTTTAAGGCTTTCCGTCTTTTTGAGAAGATTTTTAAATCTGACGCTCGTAGCAAGCGCAAACCCTATGCCTTGCATAAAATTATGGGTGGAAACGGGCTTTACAACGCAGTATACTCCCATTTTTTCCAATGCAAAAGACACGCTCTCAAAGACGTCCGCTTTTATGAGCGTAATAACTCCCGAATAGGAATTTGTCGCAATTTCTTCAGCTAAGAGAGTGCCGAATTCGTCTCGCAAAGGGCAGTTGACGACGACAACGTCGTAGTCCCTTTCATCGAGCTTTCGTCTGGCTTCTGCGCCGCTGGATACGAAATCCGTTTTGAACGATCCGCCGAGAATTTTGAAAAATTCGTCTCCCGCCGCAGCTGATGAAACTACAAGAAGGTTTGTATCTGTCTTTGCAGTCATAGTTAATTTAAAGAATTTACGATTTTTTCAGGCAGATGGTTTTGAATAAATTTGCTTTTCGCCGCAAGCCTTTTTGCTTCGTCGAGCGAGGACGGCAACGATTCGAGATTTGCGGACTGAAGAGCATTTCCGACCGATTCTTTTTGAAGTTTAAGATTTTCGGCTATTCCTTCGAGACCTGCATATATGATTAAGGCATAACTTAAGTATACGTTTGCCATACCGTCAGGCGAGCGGAGTTCGAAGCGCGCTTGGTTGCCCGAAGCGGGGATACGAACGAGGGTAGTTCTGTTTTCGTTTGCCCAAGAAACGAATTTAGGCGCTTTCATTTCTCCCAACCTGTCGTAAGAATTTTCGGTAGGGTTGAAGAAGAAAGTCATTTCTTTTATTCTGTTAAGAACGCCGGCTAAGAACGGTTCAAAAACGTCTTTGCCGTTAGAGTCGACCGAAACGTTTATATGAAGACCGTTTCCGCTTTTGTCTTTTATAGGTTTTGGCATAAACGACGCCCATAAACCGTTTTTAAAAGCGATTGCTTCCGTTGCGTTTTTAAATATGACCGCATGGTCTGCCGACGAAAGCGAGTCGGCATATTTAAAATCGATTTCGTTTTGTCCCGGACCTTCCTCGTGGTGAGAACATTCAGGATATAATCCCATTTCTTCAATGGTAAGACAAATTTCACGGCGGACGTTTTCGCCGCGGTCTTTCGGGAATACGTCCATATATCCCGCTTCGTCGCACGGTACGTCCGTAACGTTTCCGTTTTCGTCAAGTTTGAAAAGGTAAAATTCAAATTCCGTTCCGAAATTGCAGGATATACCTTTTTCTTTTGCCGTACGTATTGCGTTTTTCAAAATGTTTCTGCAATCGAGCTCATAAGGAGTTCCGTCCGGATATTTAATATCGCAGAAAAGTCTTATAACCTTTCCGTGAATCGGACGCCACGGAAGCAACGTCAGAGTATCCGGGTCGGGGAAAAGAAACAAATCCGATTTTTCCGCCTTTTCAAATCCGCTCACGGCAGAGCCGTCGAAAGATATGCCGTATTTAAAAGCGTGTTCGAGCTGGTTTGGCATAATGGACGCGTTTTTCAGATTTCCGTTCATATCGCAAAAGGCGAGACGAATAAATTTTACGTCTTCTTCTTTTACGTATTCCATTACGTCGTTAATTGAATATTTCATATATTTCTCCTTAATGGCGTTATTGTCGGTTGCGGTTTAGAACCTAGTTTTCAACGTATAATTGGCGGTAAGGGTTTTTCGAGTTCGGCGTAAGCACGACGAAATCCGAATCCATAACCGATTTGACGTCTTTGTCGAATAATTTACAGAAGTTTTTTACGTAAGGAGCAATTTCTTTTAAATCTTCCTCTTCCGCTTTTTTTACGTGTACCTGTGGCGGAAGATTTACGGGAAGATTGCTTGTTCTAAGAAATATTTTGCCTCCGTGCATACCAGTGCCGCAGAAGTTGCCTACGATTTCTTCTTTGTTGTCGAGATTCAGAACGACGATAATTCCGCCTGCCTGATATTCGCCGAGAAAGCTGCCTGCAACTCCGCCTATAATCATAACGGGAAGTTTATCTTTGTAAGCTTTCATATGAATGCCGACGCGGTATCCTGCGTTTCCTTTTACGTAAATTTCACCGCCGCGCATAGCGTATCCTACGGCGTCTCCGGCATTGCCGTTTACGATGATTTTGCCGCTGTCCATAGTGTCACCGACGGCGTCCTGTACGTTTCCTTCGACTTTTATGGTCGCTCCGCACAAATATGCTCCGAGAGCGTTGCCCGGTGTGCCGTAAACGGTAATATTTCTTTGCCCCGTTCCGCTTCCTATAAAACGATGTCCTAAACAGTTCGAAATTATAATATCACCGTCTGTTTTTCTAATCAACTCATTGAGCGTATCGAAATTTAAATTTTTTGCGTCAATATTTTTCATTTTTATCACCGCCTTATACGACTTTAGTCAAAGAAGAATCTCTTATGCTCTTGACGAAGCAGATGAGCGACGCTTCTTTTTTGATCAATTCGAAGTCTACGTCGGCAAGAGGAATCTTATCTCTTACCATTCGGGTATATATTCCCGCTCTGTTCACGTCGCCTGCTAAGATAAATCCTTTAAGCAAGCCGTCCTTAACAAAGAATTTTTTAATATAGCCTTCGCCTTTTTCTATCGATTCTTCACCGTCATAACTTCCTGCGCTTATAATATGATATCCGAAAAAGCCTATACTGTTCATCGGAATGGCTTTGTTAAAGCTTGCTTCGCCGCCTGCCATATTTATACCTGCAGTTTCGCCTTGCATATAAGCGTTAGGAAGTATTGCCATAATTTTTTCGGTTGAGGAAGATATATCGAAATATTGCGTGCAGTCGCCACATGCATATACGTCGGCAAGGGAAGTCTTGCATTTATCGTCTACCAAAATGCCTCTGTCGACTTTTCCGCCCGCGTCTTTAACAAGCGATACGTTCGGTCTTACACCCACTGCCATAACGAGAATATCGAATTCAACGCTTTCGCCGTTTAAAACAGCCGTGTTTTCTTCGAATTTCTTAACGCCGTTCGACAGTTTGAAAGTAACTCCTTTTTCGCTTAAAACCTTTTCAACTTCTTTTGCTTCTTCGTCGTCGAGAATGCTGTGAAGGACGAAATCGGCGTTGTCTACAACGGTTATGCTTTTGACCTTGCCTACTAAACATTCCGCGCATTTAAGACCGATAAGTCCTGCGCCGACTATAAGAACGCGTTTTGTACCGTCGATAACCGATTGCAGATATTCGGCGTCGTCCATAGTGAAGAAGGTGGTTTTTACTGCAACTTTATCGTATCCTTCGATAGGCGGTAAAAACGGGCGCGAGCCGGTTGCTATTGCAATTTTATCATAAGAAAGGTCGTTTCCGTCCGACAGAGTGACCTTTTTTTGTTTTGCGTCGACTTTGACGGCGGATACGCCGAGCACAGTTTTGACTTTATTATTTTTGAAGAAATCGTCGTCACGGTATTTCATTCTGTTTTCGTCTGTTTTGCCTTGAATGAGATAGGAAATCAAAGGTCTTGAATATACGTGACGTTTTTCATCTCCGACGACCGTAATTTCTCCCGTTTTGTCTATGCGACGTATTCCTTCTATAACGCCTGTAGAGGCTATGCTGTTTCCGATAATTAAATATTTCATATTATCTCTCCTCAAAAACGATTGCGTTGTTCGGACAGCCGCTTACGCAAGCAGGCGTTCCGTTGCCGTTCGTCATGCACAATTCGCATTTTTGCATAACGCCGTTGTCGCCTATCGACAAAGCGCCGTAAGGGCAGGTTAAAACGCAAGTATAACAACCGACGCATTTTGACTTGTCGATTTCGACTACGCCGTCGACAATTTTTATGGCGCCAGCAATACAGCTTTTTTTGCAAATAGGTTCTGTGCAATGTCTGCACGAAACGGCATAGGTTATTCCGTCTTTTTCTTCGACTTTTATGTTAGGATGAATGACGGCATTTTTTAATGCGAGATACATATTTGCTCCGCCCTTATTTGCAAAAGCACAGTTATATTCGCAAAGCCTGCATCCTAAACACCATTTTTCGTTTACAAAAATTCTTTTCATATCATCACCTGAGTTTTATTCACCTGCGTGTTTTATTCCTAAAATCTGAAGTTCTTTTTCGTTTAATCCGACGCCTCTGAGCATAAGACGATTGCCCTTTAAAGCTTCGATTGAGTTGATACCCATACCGCCCATAAGTTCTTTGATTTCGTGATCCCACGCAGTAAGAAGATTTATAAGTCTTTTTGAACCGAGGTCGGGATTAAGTCTTTTTACGAGTTCGGGGACTTGAGTGGCTATTCCCCAGTTACATTTGCCTTTTTGACAACTTCTGCAAAGGTGACAGCCCAAAGCTATAAGGGCAGACGTTGCAATGTAAACCGCGTCTGCTCCGAGAGCGATTGCTTTTACGACGTCGCTGCTGCTTCTTATCGAGCCGCCTACGACAAGAGATACGTTGTCTCTTATGCCTTCTTCACGTAATCTCGAATCTACGGAAGCAAGGGCGAGTTCGATAGGAATTCCGACGTTGTCTCTGATTCTCGTAGGAGCAGCGCCGGTGCCGCCTCTGAAACCGTCGATTGCAATTATATCCGCGCCGCTTCTTGCGATGCCGCTTGCAATGGCTGCGATATTATGAACTGCCGCGACTTTGACGATGACGGGCTTTTTATATTCCGTTGCTTCTTTTAAAGAATATACGAGTTGACGCAAATCTTCGATAGAATAAATATCGTGGTGCGGTGCAGGGGAAATTGCGTCGGAACCTACGGGAATCATTCTCGTTTTTGAAACGTCTTCGGTTATTTTTGCACCCGGAAGGTGTCCGCCGATACCCGGCTTTGCGCCTTGTCCCATTTTAATTTCTATTGCCGCGCCCGCTTCGAGATAATCTTTATGTACG
>JBJETY010000014.1:0-2529 GCA_051883555.1 Christensenellales bacterium
GGAAGAGCAATCGACCTTAAAAGGGGAATTTACGAAGGCGACGTTTCCATTTGCGTCTGTCCGCCTTTTGAAATATTCCCGGAAAGCCTTTCCGTTATGGGGGTTAACGAACAGCCGTCTATTATTCACGCTTCCGCTATGTCCGTCTCTGACGTTGAAAAAATCTGGGGTAAAAAAGTAAGTGGCGAAACGGTGAACGTATTTTCTCTCGACAACGCCTCGACTCTCGGCGGATACGGATATAGCGCAACCGCTCCTAAAATTATAAGAGAGGCAAAAGAAAACTCCGTTATCGTAATAGAGAAATATTGTCGTCCTACTTCCGACAGACCTTGCGGTCGTTTGACTATCGTTGCCGGAAACGAATTGCTTTTCGACGGGGATTTACCGTATATAAACGGCGAAAACGGAAGCAGAGTTTATCCGTTTGTCAAACAAACGTGTATCGATATGATCGGCTCGTTTTTCGGAGTAAGTATTGTGGATAGAATTATACCCGTTCAAAGAGCTTATAACGTTGTCAAAAATCGTAAACATGAATACATGAACAGAATTGCCATGGGGATTCTTGCGGTCGAAGACGGAAGTATCGATACGGATAATCTTGCCGAAGAAGGTTTGTCACCCGGAAAGGTTCTTATTTACCGTCAGGGAAGTAATCCGCCGATTATGATGAATGCAGGCAGCGTGCCGAACGATTTTAATTATGAAGAAGAAAAATTGCTAAGCGAATTCGTTATGATAAGCGGTGTTTCAGAAGTGACTACGTATTCGCAAGTACCGTCAAACGTGTCGAGCGGTACGGCGATAAATCTTTTGCTGGAACAAGACGATACGAGAATTTCTCTTACGGCAGACAGTTTAAGGGCGGCGGTTATGGAAGTAGGAAAACACATATTAAGGCTGTACCGTCAGTTTGCGTTGACAAAAAGAATAAAGCGGATAGCGGGCGAAAACGGCGACGTGGAAATGCGTGCGTTTAAAGGAAACGACTTAACGAACGACGACTTGATTTTTAACACGGCAAACGAGTTGGAAGAAACAAACGCATCCAGAAAAGCAATGGTATTGGAACTTTTAAATCTCGGATTGTTGGGCGACGATAACGGCAAAGTGTCGGCAAGAGATAAGACGAGAATTATGGATTTACTCGGTTTCGGCAATTGGGAGGACAGCCGTGACGTTGACGAACTGCATTTAAAGAAAGCAAGGCGCGAAAACGAGCTTTTGAAAGAAAAGGAGCAAACGCCTGACAGCATAGACAATCATGAGTTGCATATAACAGAACATTCTAAATTGCTTTTAAAACCTCGTGAAATCGTCCCGGACGAATTGCGCGACAGAGTGATTAAACATATTAACTCGCATAGAGAATATTTAACTTTAAACGACGGCGTTCATGCTTTGGAACAGCAATTCGCCGAAGTAAAGGAGATTTAATGGAAGAAAAAATTTTAAATGAAGAATCGGTCACCGATGAAACGAAATGCGACGCGGTAGAAGCCGATAATACGTTCGGAAAATTCAAAAACGCCGACGAACTTTTTAAAGCATACAACGAATTGGAAAAGGAATTTACCAAAAAGTCGCAAAGACTTAAAGAAATGGAAAGGGTAGAAATTCCGTCCGAGCAAGTCCCCGATTTAAAGCTGGAAGCGGATAAGTTCTTTTCGGAAAACGAAAACGCCAAAGTATATGCAAAAGAAATGGCTTTGTTTTTAGAAGAGAATCCCCGATTGCTGTCGGATAAGAATTGTTTAAACGTAGCTTTAAATGCTGTTCTTATGAATAAAATCGTAGATCCGGAACAGTTGGCAAACGATGAAAAGTTTTTGAATGAGTACGTGTTTTCAAACGAAAACATACGAAAAAAAATTGTTGACGAATTTCTTGACGGTTTGTCAACTCCGCCCGAAATCTTAAAAACTAACGGGCAGGCCTGTATTGCTCCGCCTGATAAACCTAAAACGATAGAAGAGGCAGGGCGAATGCTCAGGTTATTAAACAAATAAGGAGAATTTATGGTTACAATTCAAAACGCAGAAAACGCATTAAAAACATTGTATCTCGGCGTGCTTGCCGAACAGCTTAATATCGGCGTAAATCCGCTTTTAGCAAAAATCGGTCAGACGACAGCCGACGTATGGGGAAAGGAAATTGTAAAACTCGCACCTTTCGGTGTAAACGGCGGCGTCGGCGCCGGTACGGAAAGCGGAAACTTGCCTAACTGTGCCGGAAACAACTATGCTCAGTTTAAACTTACGCTTAAAAACTTTTTCGGAAATATCGAAATAAGCGATAAGGCGATAAGAGCTTCTTCAAGCTCTGAAGGCGCTTTCGTAAATCTTCTCAATTCCGAAATGGACGGTCTTTTGAAATCTAGCAAATTCAATTTCGGCAGAATGCTTTACGGCGACGGTAGCGGTTTGCTTGCAACAACCGTAGACAATACTTCGTCCGATACAAAAACATTGACCGTGGATAGCGTAAAGAATTTTATGGAAGGCATGGTCGTTGACGTTTACGATT
>JBJETY010000015.1:0-13667 GCA_051883555.1 Christensenellales bacterium
CGCCATCGACAATGGAAACGTTAAAAACTTTTATCATTGTGCCGTCGATAAAGCTAAACGCCGCAGGCCAAGGAGTCACGCCCCTTATAAAGCAATCGAGTTGCGCGGCGGTTTTAGAAAAATCAATAATTCCGTCGTTTTTTGTAAATTGTTTGCAAAACGTCGCCTTCGAAGCGTCCTGAGGCGTAAATACCGCTTTTCCGCTTTCAACAAGCTCTAAAGCTTCGCATATAGCTTCCCCGCCTAATATGCTGAGTTTGTCGAATAACTCTCCCGCAGTCATTTTTTCTATAGAAATCTTTTTGGACAAAAGAACGTCGCCTGCGTCTACCTCTTTGACTGTACGCATGATAGTAACGCCCGTCTCATCTTCGCCGTTTATTATTGCTGTCTGTATCGGAGAGCTGCCTCTGTATTTTGGCAATAGTGACGCATGAACGTTGAGCGTACCGAATTTAGGAACGGCTAAAAATTCATCGCTTAAAATCTGACCGAATGCCGCCGTAACTACAACGTCGGGAGACAATTCTTTTATTTCTTCAATGCCGTCGCGACTGACTTTTTCAAATTGAAGAAGTTTTAAACCAAGTTCCAACGCCTTCTTCTTGACAGGAGAAAAAACAACGGCTTTTCCTCTGCCCGATTCCTTATCGCATCCGGTAACGACCGCCGATATTTCAAATCGGCTATTAAGCTTTTCAAGAATTTCAGCAGAAAAATCCGCCGTTCCCATAAAGATAATTTTCATATATACCTTAATTCATATATGATTTAATTCATATAACCTTTGTAAATCTTATCTTAGCAGTCCTTATAAAATTTTTGCAAATTGAAATTATTTTCAATCTGCAAAATCAAAACAAAACACGGCAATATCGAAATGACAAGCAATAAAGGCGTAAAGCAAAATTTTTAATGCTATTTTACCTTATCATTCTTTGCTCATATTTGCAATGGTAAATTTAGCAGAATTAAATTCAGCAAAGTAAATGCCGCTTTTTTAAACTTCTTCCTGAACCTTATTGCATCTGTCGATAAACAAAATTCCGTCGAGATGGTCGATTTCGTGCTGACAGGCAACCGCGTTAAAATCACTGACGGTTTTTGTATACTTATTTCCGAATCTGTCGTAAGCTTCGATTGTGATTTCTTTTGCTCTGACTACCTCGCCCGACTTGTTTTTAACGGACAAACAAGCTTCCTGACCTTTTTGCTTGCCTTTTTGTTCGACAATGACGGGATTTATCATCTCAAGAAACAAATCTTCCGTCATAACGATACAAACACGCTTTAACACCGCAACCTGCGGTGCGGCAAGTCCTACTCCGTTGGCGGCGATAAGAGTTTCTTTCATATCGTCCAACAAAACCGCAAGTCTTTCATCAAAATCTGTCACTTCACGGCACTTTTTACGCAACATCTCGTCCGGAAGATGAATAATTTTTCTTTTTGCCATAATTTCTCCTAATTTAAACTTTGTGGGTTTAATTCAACGAAACAATTAGTTTTTCCTTTGTTTTCATATACTATATTATATATTCTTTTCATAATTTCATCGGCTCTATCGCATTTCAGCCGCATTAAAACCTGATAACGGACTTTGTTCTTAATTTTATTTATCGGCGAACGCATTGCACCTAAATAAATAAAATCATCTTTCGGCAAGTCTTTGATTTTCAAATATATGCGTTTTATAGTATCAAAAGTAATTTTATCGTCTTCCCCCGAACATAAAACGCGGACGATAACGCTGAAAGGCGGAAATTTTGTTACCTGCCTTGTGTTTATCTCTTTTGAGTAAAACCCTTTATAATCATAGTTTTTAGCAAAGCGAAAAACGTAATTATTCGGTGAAAAGGTTTGCAAAATAACTCTTCCTGCTTTGTCCGCTCTTCCCGCTCTGCCCGCAACCTGCGTTACAAGTTGAAACGTCCTTTCGCTTGAACGGTAATCGTCGAAATACAACGAAAAATCGGCGTCGAGTATTCCCACCAAAGTTACGTCTGCAAAATCGTGTCCCTTGGCAATCATCTGAGTGCCTACTAAAACGTTTGCCTCGCCCTTTGCGAATTTATCGAGAATTTCAAAATGCGAGCCTTTATGCGTTGTGGTATCGTTATCCATTCTGATAACTTTAACGCCGGGAATGGTTTTTTCAATTTCTTCCTTAACCTTTTGAGTACCCGTTCTGCCGTGTTTGATATTCAAACTGCCGCATTTCGGACAGCGTGACGGCATGGCGTAAGCTTTTCCGCAATAATGGCATTTCAGTCTTTCAACGTCCTTATGATAAGTTAGCGACACGTCGCAATCTTCACATACGGGAATGTAGCCGCAATCGCGACACATAATGAAAGAACTGAAACCGCGACGGTTTATAAAAATCATCGCCTTTTCGCCCTTTTCAATCGTAGATTTCAAAGCGTCGGTCAAGGCATATGAAAATATTCCGTTGTTTCCGTTCCGTATCTCGTTTGCCATACCGACGATTTCGATAGGCGGAAGATGACTTCCCGAAATTCTGTTAGGCATTTCGATAAGTCTGTATTTTCCTTCGTCGGCAAGTTTATAAGTTTCTATATCCGGTGTGGCGCTTCCCAAAACCAGACTGCAATTATTATACTTAGCTCTGAATTCGGCAATCGTTTTGGTGTCGAAACGAGGATTGGCGTCGCTTATATAGCTTGAATCGTGTTCTTCATCTATAATAATTATGCCGACGTCGCTTAACGGAGCGAAAATTGCACTTCTTGCACCAACGGCTATCTTTGCTTCTCCGTTTTTAAGTCTTGACCATTCGTCAAAACGCTCTCCGTCGCTAAGTCCGCTATGCAATATTGCAACGTCAAGTCCGAAACGGGCGCGCATAATCTTCAAAACTTGCGGAGTAAGCGATATTTCGGGCACTAAAAGAATCGCCGTTTTGTTCAATTTCAACGCTCTCTCGATTAGTCGCTGATAAACCTCGGTTTTTCCGCTGCCTGTAACTCCATGTAAAAGATAAAAGTCTTCTTTTTTCGTTATAATTTCATACGCTTTTTTTTGGTCTTCGGTCAAATCGACGTCTTTTTTTGAGGCGATTTCCCCTATAAACGGAATACGGGCAAGCTCTTTTTCAACCTTAACGGCATATCCTTTCTGAATAAGTCCGTTTACCGCAGAAACACCGAAATTTTCAACCGCTTTTGTCAAAGGAATTTCTCCTTCCGACAATAAAAATTTTGCCAATTCCGCCTGCTTTATCGCTCTTGCAAATTGTACGGAATCGTTCAATACTTCCGTAGATTTTAAAAAAAGCCTTTTTAGGCTTGCAGATTTATCAAGTCGCAAACCTGCAGGAATCAAGAGCCTTATAATATCTATGTATCTTAAAAAGAACTTCTCCTTCATGTATGCGACAAGGTTTAGCATTTCTTTGGACAAAGGAACGTCAAGCACCTTTATTATCGACTTTAATCGACCGACAAAATCAGATTTTTCTTTTACGGCAAGCACAAAACCGATTAAAGTTTTATTCCCGAAAGGAACCAAAACTCTGCTTCCGACTTCGGCTTCTCCTTCATAAGCGAAAACTCTGTCTAAATCGTCGGTAGAAATATCAACAAGCACTTCAAGCGTCATAATTTGATTATCCTGTCTAAAATCTCGTTTGCGACGTCCGCTTTGCTCATACAAGGAAGTTCGGCTTCTTCGTTTTCCGATATAATCGTTACAATATTCGTATCGACGTCAAACCCTGCGCCGACTTTCGTTACGTCGTTAGCTACAACCAAATCCGCATGCTTCGAATTAAGTTTCTTTTTGGCGTTTTCAATCAGATTTTCCGTTTCGGCAGAAAAAATTATAAGTTTCTTATCTCCCTTTATCTCGCCTACCGCTTTTGCAATATCCGGATTTTTTTCCAACTCCAAAGTGAGCGTTTCGGATTTTATTTTCTGTTCCGAATAGTTTTTAACTTTATAATCGCCGGGAGCCGCGGCCTTAATAATTAAGTCGGCGTCTTGCATATTCGTAATAACGGCGTCATACATTTGCGCCGTCGTTTCGACGTAAATAGTTTTATATATTCCGTTCGGCACCTGTGCCGACGTAAAACCTTTAACTAAAATAACTCTGCCGCCCCGTTCCTGTACGGCTTTGACAAGAGCAAACCCCATCTTTCCCGAACTGTTATTAGAAATATATCTAACTCCGTCTATTGGCTCACGAGTCGCCCCAGCCGTAATCAAAACTGTTTTTCCTGCAAAATCCTGAACGGGAGATACGGTTTTTACGATAAGGTTTACTATATCTTCGGGACTTGCCATTTTTCCTTTTCCCGTGTCGCCGCAAGCAAGATTTCCGACAACCGGCTCTAAAACGATATATCCCAATTTCCTGAGTTTTTCAAGATTTGCTTCCGTCTGTTTGGCTTCGTACATATTCGTATTCATTGCCGGACAGATTATAATAGGCGCTTTGACGGCAAGCAACGTAGTGGATAACATATCGTCTGCAATTCCCGCCGCTAGCTTTGCGATTATGTCGGCACTTGCAGGCGCAACGACAAAAACATCTCCTTTTTTAGCTAAGGAAATGTGTTTTACGTCGAATTCAAAATCACGGTCGAACGTATTCGTAACGGCTTTGTTTTTCGTAAGAGTTTCAAAGGTTAAAGGGGTAACGAACTCGGCGCCGTTTTTCGTCAAAATAACGTCGACGTTTGCCCCCATTTTTACAAGGCTCGAAGCAATTTCACAAGCCTTGTATGCGGCAATAGAGCCGCTAACGCCTAAAACTACCGACTTGCCATACAACATTAGTCTTTGTCGTTAATGATTTTAATTTTTCCCTCGTAAATTTCTTTGCAAGCGAGAGAAATCGGCTTCATTCCGGAATCGGAAAGATATGAGCTGTCTTGAGTTACAAGTTCTCTTGCACGTTTTGCGACCGCACAAGTAAGAGCATATCTGCATTCTGCCTTTTTAATAAGTTTGTCGATTGGTGGGTCAATCATCATTTTGGGTTTCCTCCGATAATTTGGATATTATATCCTTATTTCTTGTCAATTTATTTCTTTCGGCTAAAATAATCGAAATCATATTTTTAGCGCATTCGTCGATTTTATCGTTGACTAAAACGTAATCGTATTTTTCAATTTCACGTACTTCTTTTTTTACTTCCGCAAGGCGGCATTTAAGACTCTCTTCCGTCTCGCTACCTCTGCCGATAAGACGCTCTTTTAAATCTTTAATGCTCGGCGGAGTGATAAAGATACTTACCGACTCGGGATATGCCTTTTTCATATTTTCCGCTCCGACGAAATTTATATCGAAAATCATATCTTTACCGCTAGATAGCGATTTATCGATTTCGGATTTAAGCGTTCCGTAATAATTTCCGAACGTGCAAGCATGTTCAGCAAAAAGTCCGTCGCTTATCATCTTTTCAAATTCTTCTTTGCTGAAGAAATGATAATGCACTCCGTTCACTTCTCCGTCTCTAGGTTTTCTGGACGTAGCCGAAACGGAAAACGATAAATTGTCTACCGCTTTAAAAACCTCTTTAAGAACGGTACCTTTTCCCG
Organism: Christensenellales bacterium; assembly: GCA_051883555.1. Taxonomy (GTDB): domain Bacteria; phylum Bacillota; class Clostridia; order Christensenellales; family CAG-917; genus CAG-917. The sequence goes on from JBJETY010000015.1 coordinate 5,567, forward strand.
CTCCTGAAAATCCGGAAACTATAAATAATATTCCTTTTCTCATATACTCCGTAAAATATGCTCCGTATATGCACTTTAAACTGTTGCACGATGCACGATTTAGTATTTTTTTTGCTCTGACTTGCAAAACCGTTATAAAAAACCCGGTTTTTTATAGAACTTTGTCCGCTTTTATGATATTAAATTGCTTTTACGATATTAACTTGCTTTTACGACTAACGCTTACTTTAATGCATATTACTTAAAATGCTCGTAATAAACTATTGATAAACGCAATATGAAGTATTCCGTAAGGCATTATTCGATATTCTGCACTTGCTCTCTTATTTTCTCGATTTCGTTTTTAAGCTTCAAAACTGCGTTAGTTATTTTAATATCGTTCGCCTTACTTCCGATAGTGTTTGTTTCCCTGTTTATCTCTTGTAAAAGAAAATCGAGTTTTCTTCCGACAGGTTCTTCAGATTCCAAAAATCCGTCGAATTGTTTAAAATGAGAAGACAGTCTCGTAAGTTCTTCATCGATAGCGCAACGGTCGGCGAATATTGCAACTTCCGTTTCGATGCGCTGCTTATCCAGCTCTGCGGTATTTACGAGTTCTTTTATTCTTGCATTGATTTTCTCGCGATAATCTTTTACAACGCCCGGAGCATAAGTTTCGATTTCAGCTCTGAGCTCTTTAAGCACCAAAAGCTTTTTAGCCATATCCTTAGCAATTTCATCGCCCTCTTTTATTCTCATTTCTTCAAGATTTGCAAGAGCAGAAACGAGCGATAAAACGACTAAATTTTTAAGTTCGTCTTCATCCTCTGTCGGCATAACTCTTTCTAAAACGTCAGGCGCTTTCATAATCTGAGAAACGGTTATATCGTTTTCGATTTTAAGTTCACGAGCCAGCAATTCGCCCAAATAAAAATAGTCTTTGCCGAGTTGGTTATTACAGACGTAACCGCCCTTTTCATCGCTTTGATTATCATAAGTTACAAAAACGTCGAGATGACCTCTGTTTATCACCTGACCGATATTTTTTCTCACAAGGTCGTCAAGAAATAAAAAACCTTTCGGCATCTTAACGTTAAGGTCAAGATAGCGATGATTTACTGCCTTTATTTCAACTGTAACAGTTTTTCCGTTATGGCTTGCCTGTCCCTTGCCATAGCCCGTCATGCTTTTCAATTTTACTCTCCGATGCAACGCGAAAACGCTTTTTGTTTTAAGCAAAATATGCGGACATGCAATATCCGCTAATCGTTGCCTTAATCGGCATTTCTTTCGTTGCAATATTTTATTAATATTAAACTATATTATTATAGATTTTAACATATAATTTTTTATAATTCAACTGTTAAACGCAAACTATCTTACACTAAATTTCAATTCGTACCGCATTCATAACGCAATCAAATTTGCCGACTTAGAGCTTACACAAACCGCTAAATTTAAAACGAATAAACGCCGTTGCACCGCAGTCGCATTATGCGTTCTTTCAAAATTTAAAAATTGAATATTTATGCATAAAATCAAAAAATATACAATTTTACAACATTAAATTAAATTGAAAACTGCATAATCATATAATTATGCAGACAGCGCAAAAGATACGAACACGACTCGAAGAAATTTTTATAAATAATCACAAACGGTCGCTAAAATCAATTGCAAATACAATAGTCGAATCGGATGAAAGGAAAACTTTGCTTATTTAATCATTTCCAAAAACTCTGCCTCGCTTATCATAGGTATTCCAAGTTCTTTTGCCTTATCCGCTTTGCTTCCGGCATTCTCTCCAAGCAGAACGTACGATGTGTTTTTAGAAACGGACGATACCGCCTCACCGCCGTTTTTTTCGATTAGATTCTGAGCTTCGCTTCTCTTCAAAGTCGGCAACGTACCGGTGAGACAAATCTTTAAACCTGCAAGTTTATCGCCTGTTTTTCTGTTTTCAACAGAAATTTCCACCCCTTTTTCTTGTAATTTTTGCAAAAGTATTCTATTTTTTTCGTTTTTAAAGAATAGAACGATACTTTTTGCAAGAATTTCACCTATGCCGTCTATTTTAAGGAAGTCTTCCTCCGTTGCATTTTCAACGTTTTCAAGAGTAAGAAAGCGTTTTGCTACGTCCTTTGCCGTTTTCTTTCCTATTCCGTCTATGCCGATAGCATATAAAAATTTATCAAGACTTACTTTTTTGCTCTTCTCGATTTCAGCAATGATTTTTTTAGGCTTTTCGTCTTTAAAGCCGTCAAGGCGTAACAAGTCCTCAACCTTTATGTCGTACAACATATCGAGCGTTTTGATACCCAATTCATTATAGAGCTGCTCTGCCGTCTTTTCCGAAAATCCCTCTATATCCATTGCGTCTTTAGAGGCAAAATGGGCAATTTGCGAAACAACTCTCGACGCACAATCTTCCGTATTCGAACAATATAAAATTGCTCCCTTTTCGACAATTTTACTGCCGCATACCGGGCAAACGTCGGGTTTTAAAATCGGAATGTCGCCGTCGTGCGATTCGCTGACTCCCATAATCTCAGGAATCACGTCGTTGCTTCGTCTTACAAGCACGCGACTTCCGATTTTTACTCCTTTTCTTATTATATCGTTATAATTATTCAAGGTAGCTTTACGAACCGTTACGCCGCCAATATCTACAGGTTCTAATATAGCAAGCGGATTAAGTTTTCCCGTTCTCGACACCTGCCATACGACGTCGTTTAAAATCGTTGTGCATTCTTCCGCCTTAAACTTAAACGCCATTGCCCACTTAGGGAATTTTTCCGTATATCCCAACTTCTCTCTTACCGAAAGGTCGTTAACCTTAAAAACAATTCCGTCTATAAGATAATCCAGACTGTCACGAACGTTTGCTACGTGCTCGATAAAATCCAGCGCGTCTTTTACGCACTTTATAATTTTAAATTCGCCGTCCGTGCCGAACCCTTCTTTTAAAATAAAATCACGCATATCGGTCTGACTGTCGATTTCAAAATCTCTGTAACCTAAGTTGTAACAAAACACGTCTAAATTTCTCTTTGCCGTAATTTTAGGGTCAAGATTTCTTATCGCCCCCGCAACACCGTTTCTTGCGTTCTTCAACGGAATATCCGCCGTTTCATTATATTTTCTAAGAGCGGACAATCGCATTATCCCTTCGCCCTGAACTTCGACTCTTCCCTTGTATTCAATAGACAACGGCACGTTTTTTATCGTTTTAACCTGTTCCGTGACGACTTCGCCGACCTCGCCGTTTCCTCGTGTAGTAGCTTTTTGAAATTTACCGTCTTCATAAAGCATATTTATCGTGAGACCGTCGAATTTATATTCCGCCGTCATCGTGGGAAATTCTCCGAATTGAGCAGTCAGCTTATTAAGCCATCCTACCAATTCGTCTGCCGCCTGGCATTTATCCAGACTATACAATCTTAAAATATGTTTTGATTGCTCGAATTTTTTCAGCGGCTCGCCGCCAACTCTTCTCGTCGGCGAATCGGTCAACACTACCCCCGTGCTCTTTTCGAGTGCAATCAACTCGTCATAAAGTCGGTCATATTCATAATCGGATACCGTCGGTTCGTCTAAAACGTAATATTCTTTTGCATAACGATTCAAAAGATTTACAAGTTCCGTCATTCTATCCATATTTATTCTCCGTTAATTCTTTACCGCTTGTCGGTAAGTTGCCGTACGACAAAACTTGCCGCACGGGTAATTATAGCCTACAAACAATCCGCATATAGTCAGCATTGTTAGATATAAATTTATTCTTCAACCAGCGAAAGACTGTTTATCGCAATAGATAAGGCAAAGCGTTTTATGCCCAAACCTTTAAACAATATCGAAAGAACGACGTCGTCGCCGTTGCCTTCTACAGCCGTTATCACTCCTCTTCCGAACTTTGTATGTTCGACAATGCAATTCTGCTTGAATTTTGCAAAATCGCCGTTATTTTTATTCATGCAGGCAATTTTTTGCGACGCATTAAAAGTCGAGCGGAAACTGTCGACAGAAGCCGTTACGCCGACTTGCGGTCTTTCAACGGTAGCGTTATGCGGCTTTGAGTAAACCTTACTGTCCGTCATTTCTTCGACAAATCTACTGACTGGGTTATACGAAAACTGACCGAATCTGTTTCTGACCTTTGCCCAGCTTGCGTATAAACGTTTTTTTGCTCTCGTAATCGCAACGTACATAAGTCTGCGTTCTTCTTCGATATCTCCGCTTGTCGTAGCTCTCGAAGACGGAAAAACCGTTTCTTCAAGTCCTACGATAAATACGTTGTCAAACTCCAAACCTTTTACGGCATGAATGGTTGCAACCGTCACGTAATTGTCGTCAGTCATTTCATCGGAATCGGAAATGAGAGACACTTGCTCCAAATATTCGCTTATCGTAGCACCCTGATTATCTTTTTCAAACTGTGCAATAGCCGCAACAAGTTCTTCCATATTCTCAAGTCTGTTTTTATCGTCCAAATCTCCCTGAGTAAGAGCAGATTCAAATCCCGATGCTTGCAATACGTATTCGGCAAATTTTGACGGACTCATAATTTTGGCGTTCATAATTAAATTCACAGCCAACTCGCCGAAAGATTTAATCTTGTTTTTAACGGACGACGAAAAAGAATCGCATTCATCAATCATACCCAATGCCGACATCACGCTAACACCTTTTCCCCTTGCCCAAGCGACAAGCCTGTCCACTGTCGTATCGCCTATTCCTCGTTTAGGATTATTAATGTTGCGCAATATCGCGTCTTCGTCGCTTGGATTGCAAGCCATTCTCAGATAAGAAATAAAATCTTTAATTTCTTTACGCTCGAAGAATTTAAAACCGCCGAAAACTTTGTACGGTATTCCGTGCAATTTGAAATTTTCTTCGAATATACGCGTAAGAGAGTTTGCTCTGACTAAAACTGCAATATCACGATAATTTTCTCCTTCGTCACAAATAAGGCTGTTAATCGTTCTGGCAACGAAAACCGCTTCGTCAATATCTCTCGGAGCGTCGTAATACTTGATTTCTTCGCCGTGCGCAATATCCGACCATAGCGTCTTTTTCTGTCTTTTATGGTTGTTTTTTATAACGTTATTGGCACAAGTCAAAATCGGCATGGAACTACGATAATTCTGTTCCAATTTATATATTTTTGCCCCATTGAAACTTTTTTCAAACTCTAAAATATTTTTTATTTCGGCGCCGCGCCAGCTGTATATGCTTTGATCCTCATCGCCGACAACGAATACGTTTCCGTGCACGCTTGCAAGCTTTTTGACCAATTCCAACTGAACAGCATTTGTATCTTGAAATTCATCAACGTTTATGTATCTATATCTTTCTGCATATTTTTGTAAAACACCCGGGAAGTTTTCAAACAATTCGTTGGTTTTAATCAATAAATCGTCAAAATCCATAGCATTATTGTTTTTCATCTGCTTTTCATATTCTACAAAAACAGCGTGGATAAGTTCAGCGTCCACGACGTCGAATTTAATGCTGTCCAGATATTCTTCCGGGGATAAATTCTTACTTTTCGCATTGGAAATATGCCATAAAATTTTCCCTTTCAATTTTACGTCTTCTTCCATTGCCGTCAGAATTCTCTTTACAAGCCTATCGCATTCGGTTTCAGTATAAATCGTGTAAGATGACGTATATCCTAAATTATCGCCGTCTACGCGTAAAACTTTAGCGCAAAAAGAATGGAACGTTCCGCTTGTCACGTAACAGTTTCCACCCATAACCGCCGATAAACGCTCTTTCATTTCATTTGCCGCTTTATTTGTAAACGTAATTGCCAAAATCGCCGATTGAGGCACTCCCATTTCAATCAGATGCGCAATGCGTGCCGTAAGTACTCTCGTTTTTCCGCTACCAGCGCCGGCGATAACAAGAACGGCGCCTTCAGTATCATATGCGGCTTTGCATTGTTCGTCATTTAAAATTATCGAATTATTGTACATGATTAAATCTTACCATAATTAAGCAGAAAAGACAAATTTAATTGAGAAAAATTCCGTACATTTCAATAGGAATTACAATAAAAAACAGTTTTAAAATTAAGATACAATTTAAAAAATTACCTATATTTTTCGTTTGAATTTATATAGCTCAGCGATAATTCCAACTGCAAAATTAAAACGCATACGCTTAAAATCTATTCTAAATTTAAAATCATATATCGTCGTTAAAATTTTTCAGTTTTTGCAGTCAGCGTATGTCTTAACAAATTTTCGATAAATCACCGTTTATAACAATAGGCGAAACAATTAGTAGACAAAACAATTAGCGAAACGAATAAAAATTTAAAATTTTTCAAACGTTAGCTGTAACGTAAAAATGTATAACATAATTCTATCTTTCAATTTTACGCAAACCAAAGCAAACTATTTAGAATTTAAATCAGCTTGATTTAAATAAACCCAAATTTATTAAGCTATCCGCATTTACGGTCAGCGCATGTCTTAACAAATTTTCGATAAATCACCGTTTATAACAATAGGCGAAAAACCGATTAACTCGTCCTTTAAAATACCTTCGGGAATGTCGTTAAACAAATAAATTTTTTTATTCATGCAAAATGCGTCGTATGCTTCCAAAAAAGTTGCACCGCCAATATAATTCTTTACTCCGTTTTTATCGAAATTTAAAATCAACACGGCGTCCATATCTGCTATCGTCGCCCTGCTTCTTTTAAACATCGCAGCTTTAAATTCGGAATGCCTTTCCGTGCCTCTCAGGCCGTCTTCGGTTTCAGGGCAATCAAAACAGTTAGGCAGTTCAATTCCGTGCCCTGCTTTTTCAAGTTCTGCCTTTATTGCAGGAATTTTACCATAAAAAGCTTTTGAACAAATAATCAATATTTTCATTTTACACACTCTCAACTTAATTCTATTTTTTCAAAAGTTATGCCCTATCGCAATTTGCAAACTATCACAATCAAATATAATCGGCTACTCTTTTTCTATTTTAACGTAAAATTTCGCTAAGCGTCACAATTAAGCAATAAGTTGCAAATTATCAAAACTTGACAAATTTAAGTTTGATTGTCGACAAATATTCGACAAATATAAGTTTGATAACTAAATAATAATAAAATATTATGTAGCTGTCAACCACATAGCATTTGCCAATCCGAGCGCGTCACAACCTCTTATTTATACAACTCTTATAGATTGACACTTACTAAAAAATAAGTTCAGCAGTCCGCCTGCCGCAAGCGTTACCACCGACATTTCGTCAAACCGTCTTTATTCGATTTAAACATAAATAATCAATTGAAAAATAAGATAACTTGGCAATCGTCAAATCAGTATGTTTTCAAATTTCGATATACCTGCCAACTTCTTTATTCAAACTTTAAATAAACACTTGTACAAAAAATATACTACTTCTACCGAACTCATAACATTTGTCAGCCACAATCCGTCTCAACTTTATTTATTTAATTTTAACATAAATAATCAATTAGAAAATAAAATTACTTGGCAGTCAAATCAGTATGTTTTCAAATTTAGATATGCCTATCAATTTCTTTATTCAACTTTAAATAAACACTTACAAAAAGAAAATTTATTTCTGCCAGCACATAGCGTTTGCCAAACACATTCCGTCTCAACTTTATTTATTTAATTTTAACACAATAATCAATTAGAAAATAAGATAACTTGGCAGTCAAATCAGTATGTTTTCAAATTTCAAAATATGCCACTTCTTTATTATTTTAAAAATACTAAGCTATAAAAAATAGAATTTGTCACTTACGCAAACTGCCTTATGCAATAACTACCCCATTTATTAAATTTACAATAATTTGACACATATAAAAAGATAGAAAAATCAATTTAATTAATTTGCTTTTAATTTTAAAACAATCTCAAAAAATTTGTTTATATATTTTGTTTTAGTTGCTTGAATCAAAAACTTGTGATAAAATATTAAAGCTAAACAAAATAAAGGGCAAAAGACCTATGGAGATGTCGCCTAGTTGGTCTATGGCGCACGATTGGAAATCGTGTTTACCGCAAGGTATCGAGGGTTCGAATCCCTCCATCTCCGCCACAAGCACCCAATTTGAACTTTAACGGTTCAAACGGGGTGCTTTCTT
>JBJETY010000016.1:0-13589 GCA_051883555.1 Christensenellales bacterium
CGTCGAGAGCTATAAACTTCATAATGATGAGAAACATCGGAGTTATAAAAGCAGTTGCAAAAGTATTAAGAGCCATAGTAGGAACTCTCATAACCTGCTTAAAATCGCGTGAAATTAAGGCGGATATTTTTGAACGGCTCCTGAAATTTAACGAGGTTTTTCCGTCTGACGTTGATTCATTGCTGCTGATTAAACTTCTTCTGAAAGTAAGCGACGACATAGCGACGGCTAACGCACACGCTACAATAAATATCGATATGCCTATTCCGAAATTTTTTCCGCTATATATTCCTAATGCAGTAAGCATCTCGCATTTTGTAAAGTAGAAAACGTTACACGTAGTCTTTAAAGCGGCAACCGCATTTTCGGAAAGAGTAACACCCTCGCCTACGGTTTCCAATTTAGGAACGATGAAAAAATATGCCGCCATAATAGCAAGATACAGAACTATCAACAAAATTGACGATACCGTACCTTTTTTCTTGAAAAAAGTGCTTATTGCGTTTATCGGCAAAGAAAATATCGCCGTCAATAAAATCGGCATTAAAGGCGTAGTTATGTATATAGGTATAAGCATAAAATAAAAACCTACGCCGAACACTTTTCCGAAACTTAAAGCAGTACCAATCACCGTAAATATAAAAGGCGTAATCAATAAAGCAGAAAACATAAATTCGTATAAGTAATATTTCAAAAACTTAGCCAAAAAAATACAGTTTGAGCTAATCGGTAAAGAAGCATAAAATTCATTGTCCTTTGCACCGAAAAATTCCGCAGGAAAAGTCTTTAAAATAAAGAAAAATTGAAAAGCCTGTACGGAAGTTATAAGCAAAACAAAAAGTTCGGGTAAAACGTCGGACTTAATGCAAGACTTTGTTAAAGAAACAAGCGAAAAACATATGATTGCCACAAGCGGCAAAAAACAGCACCCCAAAACCAGCGTTTTTAAAAACGCTTTTTTATCTTTCGGAAAAAAAGACGCATTTTTCATTAAGAATTTAAACAGGCATAAAAATTTATTCGAAGTTTTTACCCTATCCATATTTTCACTGTTCATTGTCGTCCTTTCGCATTTCTTCGAATGCTTCTTTCTCTTCCTCTTCATTATCGAACGCACTTCCGTTATCTCTGTCGGTAATTTTGATAAACAAATCTTCGAGAGACGGAGTAATCTTAGATTTTTTCAGCGTCGCCACGTCTGAGGTCAACACAAGATTTCCGTTGTCGATAATGCCAACTCTGTCGCATACCTTTTCCACTACGTCAAGAATATGCGAGCTGAAAAATACGGCGTTGCCGTTATCGGCATGCTCGCGCATCAATTTTTTAAGTTCATATGCCGACGAAGGGTCAAGCCCCGTCAAAGGTTCATCGAGAATCCACAATTTCGGTTCGTGGATAATCGCACCGATAACGTTGATTTTTTGTTTCATTCCGTGAGAATAACTTTTTATCGGACTGTTTATCTTATCTTCAAGTTTAAACAAGGAAAGGTATTTTTCAAGTCGTTCCTTTCTTAAAGAAGAATCGACGTCGTACATATCGCACATAAAGTTTATAAACTCGATTCCGGTCAGATTTTCAAACAAAACGTGGTTATCGCTGACGTAACCTATCTGCTTTTTCACGTCGAGATTTCTGACGTCCTTGCCGTCCAAAGAAACGCTGCCGCCGTTATAGCCTAATATGCCGCAAATACATTTTATCGTTGTGGATTTACCCGCCCCGTTAGGACCGATAAAACCGAATATTTCGCCGTCGTTTACGGTAAACGTAACGTCGTTAACTGCAGGCGACGGAGCGCCTTTATATTGTTTTACAAGGTTTTTAATTTCGAGCATTTTTATTCCCTTTCGTTTTTTACGTTTAAATCGCAAACAATCGGATTTAACGGTATACGATTTAAAATCAAACGTTAGTTTTATATTAAATTTCCGTCTAAAAGTCTAATAAGCGACAAAACGATTTTCGCTTAATCGTCGTCTTTTCTGCTTTCTCTGAGTTTTAAAATCGTTTTCTCGTATCCGCGGTCAGTCGGCGTATAAAAAACTTCGTTTTTCAACTCGTCTGGAAGGTATTGTTGCTTTACGTATCCGTTTTCGTAATCGTGAGGATATAAATACCCCGATATTTTTTCGTCGCCTTTATAGTTAGGGTCTTTTAAAGCGGTAGGAACGCTTTCGGTTTTTATTCTTGCAACGGCGTCGTCGGCTTTATGCATTGCCAAATACGAACGGTTGGATTTAGGCGCTTCCGCAATGTAAATTATGGCTTCGGCAAGAGGAATTTTTCCTTCGGGAAGTCCGACGTTTTGTAATGCCGTCATTGCCGAAGTTGCCAGCACAAGCGCCATAGGGTCGGCAAGTCCGACGTCTTCTGACGCACATATCACAACTCGTCTTGCAATAAGAGTCGGATCTATTCCGCCGATTATCATTCTTTCCGCCCAATACATGGCAGCGTTTGCGTCGCTTCCGCGCATTGATTTTATGAATGCAGAAATCATATCGTAATATGCCGACTCGTCAACGCCCAACGACCGACATCCTACAGACTGCTCTGCTTCTTCGATATCAATAAATATTTTTCCTTCCGCGTTCGGCTTTGTAGTCAAGGCGGCAAGTTCTAAAGCGTTCAAAGCCCTACGCATATCGCCGTTAGCCGTAAGCGAAATATGTTTCAACGCTTCTTCGCTCGCTTCAACCTGCATATTCTTTAAACCTTCGGGACTGTTCAAAGCTTTTTTTAAACCCTTTAATATATCCTCGGCGGTAAGGCGTCTAAATTCGAAAACGCGGCATCTTGAAACGATAGCCCTTGTCATAGTGGCATACGGATTCTCAGTCGTTGAGCCTATAAAAATTATCGTTCCCTGTTCTATAGCCTGTAAAACGCTGTCGGATTGCGCTTTATTCCACCTGTGACATTCATCAAGCAAAAGATACGTTTTTTTGCCGTACATTCTGAGCGTTTCTTTTGCGTCTTCGATTACCTTTTTAGCTTCCGCTACGCCTGCGGTAACGGCATTAAGTTTTACAAAGTTTGCGTTTGTCCGAGTGGCGATAACGTTTGCAAGAGTGGTTTTTCCGCAACCGGGAGGTCCGTAAAATATACAACTACCGAGCATATCCGCTTTTATCGCTCTTTTCAAAAGCTGATTATCGCCGATTATATGCCCTTGCCCTAAAAAATCTTCAAGACTATGCGGTCTCATACGCTCGGCAAGCGGAGCCATTTTTTCATTTTCGTTTACCAAATCAAATAAGTCCATACTTCAATTTAACATAACGGAAAAAAATTGTAAATACCGTCGCATAAAAACGCAAATACCCACAACTTTATCTGTCTATTTATCGCTACGGATGAAATTCCGTTTTAAAATTTTTTTGTTTTAAAATCTTTGTTGCAAATATTTTTTCGTCAAAAAGATTTCTAAAACAAGTAAAAAGTTGAAATACTTTACAATATTTCAACGTTTTTTAAAGCATTTTCGATTAAAGATTCAACGTCCAAAACCGATTCGGCTTTTTCGATAACGGAAAGTTTAGGTCGTGTAGCCGGATTCTTCGGCAAAAATACGGTACAGCAATCTTCATAAGGCAATATGGAAGTTTCGTAAGTGCCGATTTTTTTTGCTTTATCCATGATTTCTTCTTTATCCAGTCCGATAAGCGGTCTTAAAACAGGCAACTTTACCACAGAATTCGTGCAGTTTATGCTGCTAAGCGTTTGCGAAGCGACCTGTCCCAAACTCTCTCCGGTAATCAATGCACCGCATTCGTTTTGAATTGCAAGACGCTCTGCAATTCTCATCATAATTCTTCGCATTATCGTAATCATAAATTCAGCCGGGCATTTTTCGTGAATAGCAAGTTGAATTTCGGTGAAAGGCACAACGAAAAGTTTTATATCCGTACAATACTTGCTGACCAGATTACGCAGCGTAACGACTTTATCTTTTGCCAAATCGGACGTATAAGGCGGACTTGAAAAATGTACGGCAAAAAGCTTCATTCCTCGTTTTGCCATCATGTAAGCGGCTATCGGAGAATCGATACCGCCCGACAAAAGCAACATACCTTTGTCGGAACAACCGACGGGAAGACCGCCCACCGCCGTTTCAACGCCGCAATACACAAACGCATAACCGTCTTCTCTGATGTCTATTGAAATCTCGGTGTCGAAGTTAAACAAATCGACTTTAAGTTTTACGTTCGATAGTATCGCCGCACCTATCTCGGCAGAAATTTGCATGGAAGTCATAGGAATTCGCTTGTCCGCTCTTTTAACGCTTACTCTGAAAGTTTTTGCGCCCTTTTCCACAGCTTCTTTAGCAAGACAAACGGCTTTTTCTTTAATCTGAACAAACCGTTCGGAATATAACGACTCAACCTTATAGGCAACGCTTACGGAATAAACGCCGAAAACCTTTTTGACCGTATCTAAAATTTCGTATTCATCGACAGACGGATAATTTTCGATAAAATATCTGCCTTGCGAACGACGAAAATCATAAGTAAAATCTTTTAAAGAATGTTTTATATTTTTAATAAGCAAAGATTCAAAATAGTCTCTGTTCTTTCCCTTTAAAAATATCTCTCCGAATCTTATTATTATAACTTTTTCCATAACTTTTCCTTTATTATACCGTATTAAAGCCCGTACGGACAGTTGCAAAATATCGAACAAGACGTTATGCAAAGGTCAATACGATAAATTTTTTATTGCACGATTTTTTACTGTACGACAAATTTTCATCAATACCATCGGCGACGTTAAACGCAGCGTTTTTATAGTGCCGAAATCCGAACCGCAAAAGGCGGTATGAATTAAACTTTATTATTGGCAAACTTATTGGTAAACTTCATTAAGAAAACTAAGTTTTATTAAACAAATTTAGTTTAATCAAGTTAAATTTAATCAAGTAAATTAAGTTTAATCAAGTGATTTAAGTTTAATTAAGTAATTTAACTTTACTTTAAATAAATCAACTGAATTAAACTTAACCTTAAACTTAATCAAATAAGTTAAGTATACCAAGCTAATGGGTAAACTTATTTTCTTACGAACTTATTCCATTCGTTTGCCGTATCGCAAATAATCGAAGCGGCGACGCTAGCCTCGTCTAAGGTGTTAAACAGTCCGAAACTGAATCGGACGATTCCGTCGCGGTGGAACTCGTCGAGCCCTAAAAGTTTTTTAAATCTGCTTTCTCTATGCGACGAACAAGCCGAACCGATTCCGACAAGCACGCCCTTTTTTTCCAAAGCGTGCAACAATACCTCGCCGCGGAGATTTTTAAAAGCAACGGTAAGAACGTGCGACGCTCCGTTTTCGGGCGAAATTACTATTGTGTCAGGCACGTTTTTAAGTATTTCTTCCGTCAAGTATTCTTTAATTTGCAATTTTTCAGAAATGTTCTTTTCAAAATCGGCAAAAACTATATCGCACGCTTTAACGAAAGACATGATACCTGCAACGTTTTCGGTTGAAGAGCGGAAATTAAATTCTTGTCCGCCACCGTAAATCAACGGTTTAACGTTTACCCCCTTCTTTATCCATAAAGCTCCCACTCCTTTTGGTGCGTGAATTTTATGTCCGCTTATCGTGTATGCGTCGACTCCGCATTCCCTTAAGTTGACAGGAATTTTTCCGAAAGCCTGTACCCCGTCCGAATGGAAAACTGCGTCGGGAGATTTCTTTCTTATAATTTCGGACAGACCTTTCAAATCGTTTATCGCTCCCGTTTCGTTTGAAACGTGCATAACTGAAACAAGGCATACGCTTTCATCGAGAAGCTGAGAAAGTTTTTCGACGTCAACCGAGCCGTCCTTTTTTATCGGCGCAAATTCTACACAATACCCTTGATTTCTAAGTTCCAAAGCGGCATTATAAATTGCGTCGTGTTCGCCTTCGTCAACGATAATTTTCGAACCTTTTCTCTTTTTAACGCCGAATAATACGGTATTGTCACCTTCGCTTCCGCTTGACAAAAAATATAAATTTCCTTCGGGGGCATGCAATCTCTTTATCGTGTTTGCTCTTACCGAATCGATTTCTCTTTTTATCTCAGACGCTTCGCCGTAAAGAGCGGAAGGATTAAAATACCTCTCGCCGTTAAAAGTTTTTAAAACGTCAATACATTCATCGAATACTTTTGTAGTTGCGGCATTATCGTAATAAATCATTTTTCAACCTTTACAAATTCACCGATTAATGCATTGAGATAATCGTCAGGGGTAAATATAATTCTGTGTTCGCTTCCGTCAGGCAAGGTGAAACGCAAAACTTTATTTGCAGGATTTGCAACGTCGGACAAATAAACTTTATCGGTGCTTTTTACAAAATCGACAAAAGTTTCGTAAGAGATTATTCTGTCAAATTTTACCGTCATAAGAGTTTTGACTCTGAGGCGCACGTCCTTTTTAGTAAAAATCAATCTGTCGTCGGCATAATGATAGTTATATTCGATTGTCTGCGCATAATAAAACTGAGTGAGAAATATTCCTATTCCCAAAAGTCCGATAAAGCCGAACAAAACGAATTGATTGACAAAAATACCGACAATAAGCAGTGCCAAAGAAGCTATTTGCAGAGCTATACCTGAGTACAGCATAATTTTTCCGCCCGTTGATATTTTCACGCCGACAGATTGAGTATATTTTGTAGCTACCATATTTCCTCCCGCTTTAATCTATTTTTTTACTTTATAAAAATCGCCCTTTTTAACTCTTACGGAAAGGTTTCCGAATTTCACCTCTCCGTCGCCCTTTGGCGATAAATTGCTTAAAATTCCGCATTTAGACAAACTGATGACGTAAACGCTATCGCCCTTTTTAGGCGGAGTATCATCCTTAATTTCGCAAACTGCCGTTTCCTTGTCGTAATCTGCCGACATATATTCAAGCGATTTGCGTATCTTCTGAGCTTTTATCAAGTCGCCGCCGTCAATTTCAGGCTTGTTTAAAATTTCTTTGATTTGAGCAATCAGCTCGTTTGCCTCTTCGATAGAATCGTTAATTAAATCTTTCGTTCCCTTGCGGATATTTTCTTCGAGTTTTTCACGCTTTAAAAGTATCGTTTTCTTTTCTTCTTCGATTTCTTTTAAGTATTCTTTCGCTTTGATTCTGTCCGCTTCGGCGTCGGCAACGATTTGTTCGGCTTTACGCCTTGTGTTTTCAGCGGCAAGAATTACGTTGTCAAATTTAATTTTTTCATTTGAAATGCGTTTTAAAGCACCGGAAACTATATCGTCGTCAAGTCCTAAACGCTTACAAATTTTCAATGCGTTTGACGTACCGACGGCGCCCATAATCAACTTATACGTCGGTGCATACGTTTCGCTGTCGAAATCCATCGACGCGGTTTCAACTTTATCATTTGTCAAAGCGAACTCTTTCAATTCTCCGAAATGTGAGGTTATAATCCCTTTCGTTCCGATTTTTATCAACCTTTCAAGAATGGACACGGCAAGAGCCGCACCTTCGATAGGGTCCGTACCTGCGCCGAGTTCGTCAAAAAGGCACAACGACCTGTCGTTTATCTTAGTCAATATGCCTATTATGTTTTTAATGTGCGACGAAAAAGTCGACAAACTTTGCTCTATGCTCTGCTCGTCGCCGATATCGCAGTATATACCGTCAAAGGTTGAAATTAAAGCGTCAGCACAAGGAATAAACATGCCGCACATTGCCATGACGGATAATACGCCGACAAGTTTTAAAGTTACGGTTTTTCCGCCCGTATTAGGACCCGTGATAAGCAAAACGCTGTTTGTAAGTTCAATCGATACGGGAACGACTTGTTTTGGGTCGATAAGCGGATGTCTGCCTTTTACGATTTTAATCACACCGTTATTGCTAAGCTGTGGTTTTATGCACTTGTTCTTTTTTGCATATTGAGCTTTTGCAAAAATCAAGTCCATGGCTTCGATTGTAGTCGTACCCGCTTTGAGTCCTCCGGCAACGCCGCCTATATCGGTAGAAAAGCGTCTTAAAATCTTTTCAATTTCAATTTCTTCTTCAATCAACAGCGTTTTAAGCTGATTGTTCATATCGACGATTACCATCGGTTCGACGTAAAGTGTCGCCCCTGACGCCGACTGGTCGTGAATAAGCCCCGGAATAACGCCTTTAAACTCCGACTTTACGGGAATTACGTATCGGTCGTTTCTGATAGTTACAAGGCTGTCCTGCAAATATTTTGTGTATGCGCTCGAAGAAATATATTTTTGCAAAGACGTTTTAATCTGACCGTTAATTTTTGAAATTCTGCTTCGGATATTTTTTAATTCTATCGAAGCAGCGTCTGCTACTTCCGTTTCGGATAAAAATGAAACAAAAATTTTATCTTCAAGCTCTTTATCGGTATAAAGAGACTCTGCCATAGCTTTTAAGCAAGGCGCGTTCAAAGCCTTTGCCATAGACGTCTTAACGCCTCTTGCAATTCTTAAATATCTGCCGACTTTTATCACGTCGGAAATTGAAAGCAATCCGGATTTCGACGCAAAATCAATGATTGTAGAAATGTCGTCAATGGCAAAATTCGGCGAAATGGAGTACTCAAAAAGCACTCTATCGGCTTCTTCCGTTTGTTCC
This sequence comes from Christensenellales bacterium, assembly GCA_051883555.1. GTDB lineage: Bacteria > Bacillota > Clostridia > Christensenellales > CAG-917 > CAG-917. The sequence goes on from JBJETY010000016.1 coordinate 8,598, forward strand.
AAAAGAGCCTGAGCTGAATTAAAATCGGTTTCCGGTTTTAATTCGGAAACAAGATTTTTACCGCCTTCCGACTGCGTATAACTCTTTAACTCGTCAAGAATTTTATAAAATTCAAGAGTGTTTAAAGTTTTTTCTTCAATCATATTATATTTGTTCCTTTTATTATCCTTTTGTTATTCTCTGATTTTTGCGTCGAATTGCGTTTCTAAAAGCGACAATATTTTTTTCATTATATCATTAACCGTCGCATCTACCAACGTTTTTTCATAAGATGTGAAAACAAAATGCAAAGCAACGCTCTTTTTATCCGTTCCGATAACTTCGCTTTTAAACACGTCGAAAATTTCGATTGTTTCAAGATTGTCGTAATTTTCCGCCTTAATCGCTTTCACTAAATCGCCTGCTACAACGTTGTCGGAAACGACGACTGCCAAATCTCTTTCCATAGACGGGAAACGGCTGAGTTCGCATACTCTTACGGTTTCATCGCAAAACGCCATAAATTTAGACAAATTGATTTCGGCAATATATACCCTGACGCCGCCCATCGAATACGTTTTTGCAACCGTCGGATGCACTTCGCCGAAAACGCCTATTTCTTCGCCGTTGCTAACAAGCGAGGCGCTTCTTCCGTCGTGAAGATAACTTATTTTTTTCTTTACCGCGTCGACGTTTACGTTGAAACCTCTTGCCAACTCTTCGATTACGTTTTTAAGAGTAAAGAAATCTTCGTTTTCACCGCAAAGAGCAATGCACAACGTCGGTATTTCGTCCGGCAATTCTTTAAGAGGCAATTCTTTAGGAATATAAACGTTTCCGATTTCGTATAAAGCAATTTCTTTATTGGATTTGCTAAGATTTGCCGAAACGATTTCAAGCATGCTATGAACAAGAGTCGTTCTCATTGTGCTTAACGCTTCGCCCAACGGATTCATTAATTTTATCGCCTGTCTTCTTTTATCGTCTTCCGCGAAACGCAAAGCGTCAAACGCCTTAGGCGTGGTAAAAGAATAAGTTACGGCTTCATAAAGTCCAAGACCTGCAAGACGATATCTAACTTTATCCGCAAAAGCAAGACGAGGCATAACTTCGCCTTTTATAAGTTCGGAATATTTAAACAGCGTTGGTTTTACGTTTGAATATCCGAGAACTCTTATATACTCTTCCGCAAGTTCGTTTGCGCCCACTACGTCGTCGCGTTCTTCAGGTACGTTTACGACAAGCACGTCTCCGTCTATTTCCGTTTTAAGTCCTAACGTATCGAAAATATTCTTAGCGACGTTTTTATCAACTTCGATACCAAGCACGTCCGTTAATTTTTGAACGGGCACTTTAAGCGTTTTCGACTCTTCAAAATCAACTTTAATATCTTTTATGCCCGACAAAATATCGCCGCTGTTCGACGTGTATATAAGATTTAAGGCCCTATTCAAACCTAATTCCTGGCAGGAAAAATCTATACCTTTTTCATATCTTGCCTGAGAATCGGAATGTAAATTCAAAGCCTTTGCCGTACGGCGTATTTTATCTCTTGCAAACTTTGCGGATTCAAAAACGATATTGGTCGTATCGTCCTGAATTCCCGAATACTCGCCGCCCATGATACCTGCCACTGCAACAGGTTTATTCGCGTCGCATATCACAAGAACGCTGTCGTTAAGTTCGTTATCCTTTCCGTCAAGCGTCGTAATTTTTTCTCCGTTTTTTGCCACTCTGACGACAATCTTTTCTCCGTCAAGAAAACGTTTGTCAAAAGCGTGCATAGGCTGACCTATTTCCGTTAATACGTAGTTTGTAATATCTACGATATTGTTTATAGGTCTTATTCCAACTGCTCTTAAACGCTTTTTGATAAGCGGATTCGAAGGGAAAATTTTTACGTTTTCAACTCCTGCCGCCATATATCTCGGGCACAAATCGTTGTTTAAAACTTCGACGTTTACGCCAAGTTTTTTATCGACGGTTTTGAAATCGGTCGCAGGGGCTCTCCAATTTTTTCCGAGCGCCACGGCAACTTCTTTTGCCAATTTAAATATGCTGTTACAATCAGGTCTGTTTGCTGTTATAGCCACGTCTAAAATTACGTCGTTAAAGCCGATTTCATCCAACACGTTGTTACCGAGCTTCAAATCGCCTTTAAGCCGTAAGACGTCGTTTGCCGACGCTCCTTCATAATCGTCGTCAGTCAAACCTAACTCTGCTCCGCCACAGAACATACCGTCGGATTTTACACCGCGCAATTCACCTGCTTTTATAAGCGTTCCGTCAAAAAGAATCGCACCGTCGAGCGCGACAGGCACAAGCTCTCCGACGACCATTTTTGCATTTGTGACGATTTGCAAGTCTTTGTTTCCTAAACTTACTTTACAAACGCTTAATTTATCGGCGTTAGGATGTTTATCTATGCTGAGTACTTTACAAACGACGACGTTTGAAACCTGTTTATTCTGGTATATAATTTCTTCAACTTCAAAACCGATTCCCACCAATTTTTCGGAGAGAATTTCAGGCGAACAATCTATATCTACAAAATCTTTAAGCCAACTTATTGGTGCTAACATTTTTTGCCTCCTTAATTGAACTGTTTAAGAAAACGCATATCGTTTTCGTAAAACATTTTTATATTCGGAACACCGTATTTAAGCATTGCTATACGTTCGACGCCGAAACCGAATGCGAAGCCGCTATATTCGTTGCTGTCTAAGCCGCAGTTTTCAAGCACTTTCGGATTGACGACTCCCGCTCCGAGAATTTCAACCCAACCCGTTCCTTTACATACTCTGCAACCTTTGCCGCCGCAGATTGAACAGCTTACGTCCATTTCAACGCTTGGTTCGGTAAACGGGAAATATGACGGTCTGAATCTCGTTTTGGTTTCCTTTCCGAATAACTGCTCGGCAAACGCCGTAAGAACGCCTTGCAAATCTCCGAGAGTGATTTTTTTATCGACAGCCAAACCTTCAATCTGATTGAATATCGGGCTATGCGAAGCGTCGTCGTCGCTTCTGTACACCTTACCCGGAACAACGACTCTGATAGGCGGTTTCTGCGTTGTCATTATTCTGCCTTGCATAGGCGAAGTATGCGTTCTGAGCAAAATATTATCGTCGATATAAAACGTGTCCTGCATATCTCTTGCCGGATGATCTTTAGGCACGTTCATAAGCTGGAAATTGTAATAATCGGTTTCGATTTCCGGACCTTCGGCAACAGAAAAGCCGAAACCTTTAAATATATCGATAATTTCCGTTTTAATTCTTGTAAGCGGATGAACGCTGCCGAACGTACGAGATTTCTTGGCAGGCAACGTAACGTCTAAAGATTCTTTTTCCAATTTCTTTGCAAGTTCAAGTTCTTTAAACTCTTTACCTTTTGAAGCAAGCAATTCTTCGATTTTCACTCTTGCTTCGTTGACCATTTTTCCCATTTGCGGTTTTTCCGCAGCAGGTACGTTTGAAAGATTTTTAAGCACGGCGGTCATTTCGCCGTTTTTACCCAAAAATCTTACTCTTACGTCGTTCAGCTCTATTGACGAACAGCAAGTTTTGATAGCCGATAAGGCGTCGTTTACGATTTTTTCTAAAATTTCTTTCATTTTTTGCTCCCGATTATATTAACAAATTTTAACAGATTCTTTTTATTCTTACCGCTAAGTTATCTAACCTATACGTTAATTATCGTACTTAAATATTTTTGCAAACGCATTGATATTTTTTCGTTTTCAATTTCAACTGAAATTTTCAAACTGTAATTTTAAAACTACAATTTTTAGCGAACTGATATTTTAAACGATTTTAAGTTATCAACGATTATCAATTATTATTATTCAAAACTCAACTTGTGCAAAACGTTTAAACCGAACAGATAAGCCGAACAGAATAAATAAAGCCCTATGCAATGCATAGGGCGAATAACCGCTGTACCACCTATATTCACGCTTGCGCGTCTCATTGCCGCTGTCACGGGCATACCCGACAAAACCTACTCCGTTCAGAATTGCAGCTCAAAAGCGAACTTCACGCACAATTTTAACAACGCTCTCAGCCTATGACGTTTTCTCTGTAATCTACGTCGTGCGCTACTCTCTTTATCATAGCTTTTATAAAAACCGTTTCAAACTTTAACAAAACAATTGCTTCAAAGTTTAAAACCAATTGTCTATAATAATTTAACACATCGGCAAGTTAAAGTCAAACGAATGTACGCAAACGACTATAAATATAATAATTTAAACTAACTTGCGACTTAAGTCGTTTTGCCGTTCAATATTCAGTTTAAAATTCAGTTTATCATTTAGTTTGCTTTTAGTTTATTGTCTCGTTTAGTGTTTTGTTAATGTTTTGTTTATTGTTCGCTTATGTTTCCTAAATTTTTTGTCTATTGCTTCGTTTGTGCTTCTTTTTATGTCGTTCTTTTGTTCTTTTATTGTTCGGTTAATATTTAATTTATCGTTTGCTTATTGTTTCGCCAATTATTTTGTTTATTGTTCCTTAAATATTTTGTCTATAGCTTCGTTAGCGTTTTGTTTTTTTTCGGTGCTTCCTTTATTCTTTTAATTTATCTGTTTTGTTGTTTATAGCACAAAAAGCGCAAATATTACGCCTTTTTGCTTACTACATGCCTTTTTAGTTTTATAAAACGGCTATTTATAGAACACTTTTATACAAAAATCAATAATTCGTAAATTAAGCCGTTTTACGCAAGCTACAAATCGGCCGTATTATTTAGCGAAATCATTATAAAGCGTTGAGCACTTAAATTCTGTCGCTTAAAAAACGTAGTCGCTTACTGCAATAAATTTTGATGCATAAATTACGGCAACAAATCCAGAGCGTTTACCGCAACGTACGTATCGGGCACGTCGCCGACTATTACGTTTTCGCATATCAAAACTTCAGTGCATGCGGTAACTTCCACGTCGGTTAAAGTCGATATTATCTGAATATCGCACGACAAGTTCAAATACAAAGAGTGTTTAGTCTGATTGACTCC
>JBJETY010000017.1:0-2471 GCA_051883555.1 Christensenellales bacterium
AATGATTAAACTTGTTGCCGGCGGACTTATTGCAATAGCTTGTGCAATGATTGGAATGGCTATCAGACGGCATTACAATCTCCGAAAAGAAACTTATGCGACTTTGGCAGAGTTTACGTCGTATTTGTCAGGGGAAATATCATATTTAAAAACGACTGTTATCGACGCTATAAACGGCTTTTGCGGTGGCAAGAAAAACAGCGTGCATAATTCGCTTTTATCATATTCGGATGCTCTGAAAACAGGCGTAGAAGCCGATTTTATTCCCGATATGGCAGGACTGAACGGAGGCGAAAAACAGCAAGTAGGAAAATTTTTGAAGTCGTTGGGGAAAAAGCCTCTCGATGAAACGCTTAACGAAATAAACAGATACGCTCAGATATTCGAAGGGCTTAAAACGAAAAGCGAAGACGAAGCAAAAAGATTAGGTTCAATGTATTTCAAATTGGCGGTGCTTGTGGGACTTGCCATAATGTTGATTTTGGCATAGGAGGGTAAATGGACATTGGAATTTTGATAAAGATTGCAGGGATAGGCTTACTTACGGCAATCGTTTCGATAATTCTCAAAAAGAGCGATAAAGACGAAATTGCCACGTTTGCGACTCTTGCCGGAATAATTATTGTGGTGGTTCTTATAGTCGATATGTTGGGCGGTTTATTCGATACCGTAAAATCGATTTTTGCATTGTGACGATAGTAAAAATCATAGGCATTGCCTTAATCGGCATAATTATCGTTAATCTTTTGAAAGCGTCTAAGCCTGAATTTGCGGTGCTTGCTACAATTGCAACAGGTATCGTGCTTGTGATTGTGCTTGTAAATTCCCTCAGCAACGTAATTATTGCTTTTGAAAAATTGATTGATAAAAGCGGATTGCCTTCCGGTCTGTTTTCGCTTGTGCTTAAAATTATCGGGATAGGATATTTAACGGAATATTCCGCTTCCATTTGCAACGACGCAGGTTGTCAGAGTTTTGCGTCTAAAGTGCAGATGGGCGGCAAACTTCTTATTTTCAGTCTTAGTATAGGCATTATAACAAAACTTATAGAAGTTATTTCGCAAATATCCGTGGGTGGTATATGAGTTTTTGTAAAACGTTTATAAAATTTTGCAGAGTAAAAGATAATATCGCAAACAGCGGAAAGGTGTGCGTTAGAGAAAAAGAAAGCGGTGGAAGAATAAAAGCGAAACGGAATGCGAATTGCAGTCGAAAAAATACTGATTGCAACCGAAAATTAAATCTTAAAAACAGAATTTTTATAACGTTTGCATTTATAATTGCAATCGTAACCTTTTTACTTCCGACGGCGTGTTATGCGGCGGATAGCGTTGATTTTTCCGAAAGAGCGGATGAGGTTGATTTTTCAGCGTTTGAAGATTACATTAATTCGCTTGACGAAAAGCAAAGAAAAGCTCTAGGATTCGATTCGGTAAAAGAATTGGTAAAAAAACTTCTGAACGGAGAAAGCGAAGTATTTTTTGAAAATTTTTATGAAACTCTTGGCGTTGCGCTAGCAGAATATTTTTTCGGTTTTTTGCCCTCGTTTTTAGCGATTTTGCTTATTGCGGTATTCACCTCTGTATTGTCGCAAGCTGTTTCCGGATTCAAACAGAAATCCACTCAGGAGGTCGTGCGATTCGTCTCTTTTGGAGCCATTGCTACAATTTTACTTGTAATTGTCGGTTCAATAAGCAGTATGTGCGTTACGTTGCTTTCGAACGTAAAAAAAATATGTTTGTTTCTTTTTCCGCCGTTGCTTACCATGCTTTCGGCTCTTGGTGGACACACTACAAACGCCACTCTGCAACCGTTTATGGCGGTTTTGTCAGGCGGAATAATAACGCTTATAAATTCGCTTATTCTGCCTATATTTCTTGCTACGACCGTTCTGTCGATTGTAGGAAATCTTTCAAAAGAGGTACGACTCGATAAACTTGCAAAATCGTTTAAAAGTTTTGGGAGCTACGTTTTAGGCGGAGTTTTCAGTCTGTTTATTAGTTTTATAACAGCACAGGGTATAGCAACGTCTGCATTCGACGGAGTGGTATTCAATGCGTCTAAATTTATGGCGTCGAGTTATTTGCCTGTGCTTGGCGGATATTTATCCGACGGCTACGATTTAGCATATGCCGGAATAGTTTTGCTGAAAAATTCAATAGGGCTTGTAGGTACTTTGATTTTGATTGCCACCGTGGCTTTCCCCGTATGCAAGATGGTCGTTTTATCGTTGTGCTTAAAGTTTACGTCTGCATTGATAGAACCTCTCGGCGAAAAACGGATATCGGATATGCTTATGATGATGTCAAAAAACGTGTCTTTACTTATAAGCGCGGTTATCGGGGTTTCGTTTATGTTTTTAATTCTTATTATGTTGACGGTATCGTCGTGTAACGTGGGGGCTTTATGAGCGGTTGGATTTTATCGGTTACGGCTGTAATTTGTCTTACGGTGCTGATGGATATAGTAAT
>JBJETY010000018.1:0-2468 GCA_051883555.1 Christensenellales bacterium
GCCTGTTTTATCTGATTCGGTGTATATTCGTAAATATTGTCGCCAACCATTTTTGCACATGTTAAAAGTATTACGCCTCTTGCTTCGGCTACGACAATGCCCGTCGTTATATTTTTCGTGAAAAAAAGTTCTTCAACGGCGATACGGTCAGGTTTGAATTTTTCGATTAAACTTATCAAAGCGTTTTCCAAATCAAGAAGCCGTTTTGGCAGTACGTCGTCTTTATTCGTCTTAACCACTCCGTAATCGACAGTAAAGTAACTGCCTCGGTCATAATCGATCACTCCGTATCCCATTGTCCCTATTCCGGGGTCAATACCCAATATTCTCATTTTACCCCTTCAATATGCTGTTTTCGTTTGCTGCGTCGAAAAGCATGATTTTTTCAACGCACGGCATAATTTCAATTTCGCCGTCCATTCTTTCGCCCGACGTCTTTACACCGCTTTCAAATTCCGTTATAAAATCTTTTCCGCGGCATACGGACGATTTAACTTTTTGCATTATGCCGCCGCTTTCGATTTTTACGTCTTCTGCATGCATTCCTATAAGGACCTCTTTACCTATATACTCCGACGATATAAGATTTTTGCAAATTTCCGTTACGTCGATTTGCTTTTCGAGAAAGTCAAGCATAATTCTGTCCGTATCGCCGTAAAGCTTGCCACGCAAACAGAAAGCGTTTTCGTCAACCGCTTCTAAAGCCCAATAGTTTTGCGGCTTACGATAAATTTCGTCGCCTCTGCCGATTTGCTTTACGCCGTATTCGTTCATAACCATAACTTTGTCAGCAATCGACAAAGCCTCTTCTCTGTCGGACGTCGAATATATCACCGTCTTTCCGCTGTTTTTCAGATATAGCGACAATTCTTTCCAAAGCGTAACTCTCGTTTCTTTCGGCAATCCTTTGAGAAGGTCGTCAATCAAAAATACTTTTGCCTCGCGCATAAGCATTCTCGATACGGTAACGAGCTTTCTCTCTTCGAGAGTCAGTTTCTTTACCTTGAAATTCAGCACGGAATGGAGATTGAATACGTCTGCCACTTCGATAACTTTTTCAGCTATAATTCTTTTATCGACTTTTCTTATTTTCAAAGGATACGCAAGATTATCGAACACGGTATAGTTTTCAAACAACGCACCGTCGTCGAACAGCATCATAACGTCGTCTTGTTTTAAAGGAAGTTTTTTACCGTCGAAAAGAATCTCCCCTTCGCAATCTGTTATGCCGGCAACGCACTTCAAAAGAGTGGTTTTCCCCGCTCCGTCACCGCCTAAAAGCGACATAATTTCACCGTCCGACAAATGAAATTGCAGACCGCAAAATACGTTTTTACCGTAGCTGTAAGTTTTTGTTATCTCTGCGTCTATTCTCATAGCACGTCAACAGGTTTTCCAAAACCTTCCAAAAAATTATCGACAAAAAAATCAACCTCTTTCATATTCAAATCGGCAAGCGATTTCTTTATCGTTTCGTACGCTTTGTCAAATTCATGATTACCGCAAGCCCTTTCTTCAACGCACTTAATAAACGCTGACAATTTGTCGGCTGCTTTCATAATTTTATATTCTTCGCTATTGCAATCGGGATTTAAATACCCGGCATATTTATCCTTCAATTTATCGGGAAGCGACTCAAGCAGTCTGCCGGTTATTTCTTTTTCGATTTCGTGATACGCCGTTTCCATTTTTTCGTTGTAATATTTAATCGGCGTAGGCAAATCGCCGCTTACTACCTCGTTTACGTCGTGATATATTGCAAGAGAAGAAATTTTTTGCACGTCAACGTCTCCGCCGAAATACTCGTTTCTGATATAGCCGAGAGCCTCTCCTATTATCGCGACTTCTGCGGAATGTTCCATAAGACTCTCCTGCCTTGTCGAACGCATAAGCGACCAGCGGGCAATGAGTTTCATTCTTGACATAATAGCAAAAAAACTGTTTTCCATATTTATTTATTATATCTTATATTGATAAAATAAACAAGTTAAACCGCACAAAAAAACGCACTCCTTTAAGGGTGCGTTTTTAACCGTTGTTAAAACGTTTAATTGCCGTATAGCGTTTAATAGTTGTCAAAACGCTCAATTGCCGTGTAGCGTTTAATAGTTGTTAAAACGTTTAATTGCCGTGTAGCGTTTAATAGTTGTTAAAACGTTTAATTACCGTATAGCGTTTAACCGTTGTAGTAGATATAATCGTCATAAACAAAAAGTTCTTAACGGCCGTTTTACTCTTTCTGCCTTAATCGAACCTATCTAAACAGTTTCCGCAGGCGGAGTATAATAATATGTTTCCTGATAGTTGCTTGTAGTATACCTATTTGTAACGCGGATTATATATTTACCGAGCGGGATAGCGTCGCCACGATTATTATACTTTTCTTCCTCGTCTTTGCCAATATTAAAAACAAGTTTAAGGGCCGTTTCTTCGGCAAAATTTTTATCAAGAACGTTAAATCCGTTTAT
>JBJETY010000019.1:0-13444 GCA_051883555.1 Christensenellales bacterium
TTATGAAATCGAACAAAAATTTGTCCGCAAAAAACGTATCAGCCGATAGAAAAAAAACAAAGTATGCAAGCAAAAAGAATTATCTGCCGCAAAAAAGGCTGATAATTTTATTGATTACGTTCTGTTTTTTATTTCTTGCGGTTTTTTCAAAACTTGCTTACGTTATGGTAGCTCAATCTAAAGATTTAACTGCAAAGGCAATTTCTCAATGGCTCCGTGACGTACCGACTGACGCTCCGAGAGGTCAGATTTTAGACAGAAACGGCATAGTGCTTGCCGATACGTCGACAAAATATACGATATACGTGCGCCCTAATGCGGTGACCGATAAAGAGGGCGTGGCTAAGTGTCTGTCGTCGATTTTAAACCTCGATTATGAAAAGGTGTATAAAAAGGTAACTAAGCGAACGTCTGAAGCGACGATTGCAACAGGTGTTACAAAAGAGCAGATGACGGCGATATACGCAAGCGGATATAGCGGAATTTTTTATGGCGAAGATAATTTCAGGTATTATCCGTACGGCGATTTTATGACGCAACTTCTTGGATTTACTTCGTCAGACGGGATAGGACAGACGGGATTAGAAGCATATTACGAGAACTATTTAAAGGGCGTAAACGGGCAAATTCTTAGCGAAGCGGATTTGGTCGGCCGTCCGATAGACGGAAACGAAAGTTTTTATATTCCGTCCGTAAAGGGCTTAAATCTTGTTACGACGCTAGATTATTATATCCAGCGTATTGCAGAAGCGGCGGTGCAAAAAGCGGTTATGACTTATGACCCTCTCGGCGTTTCCTGTCTTGTTATGAACTATAAAACGGGTGAAATTCTGGCTTTGGCGGAAGCGCCGTCGTTTGACCTTAACAATATTCCAAGAGACGATGTTACGAAGCTGTTTTCGATGTCTAAATCGATAATAGTTTCAACAGTATATGAACCGGGTTCGACTTTCAAAATTCTTACGGCGGCGTCGGCGTTGGACGCAAACGTGTTTACGCCGTCTAGCACGTTTTACTGTTCAGGGCACAGGACGGTGGACGGAAAGAACATAAAATGCTGGAAGACAAGAGGACACGGCTCGATTACGTTTGCCGAGGGCGTTGCGCAAAGTTGCAACTGTGTTTTTATGGACAGTGCGTTGGGACTCGGCACGGAGAAGTTTTATTCCTATCTGAACAGTTTCGGATTGACGACGAAAACGGGCATAGATATGTACGGTGAAACGCAGGCGATAACGATTGCAGAAGAAAAAGTCAAGAGCGTAGACCTTGCAAGAATCGGTTTCGGTCAAGCCATTGCATGTTCGCCGATAGAGCTTATTACCGCAACGTCGTGCGTCGTAAACGGCGGCACTACGATTAAGCCGTATATAGGGGCGACGGCCATAGATTCGGTTTTGAATAAAAGCATTACGATAAACTCGTCTTATACCGGCAACAGAGTTATAAGCAAACAAACGAGCGATACGATGATTGAACTTTTGCGAGGCGTTGTCGAAGGGGGAAGCGGTAAGGGCGCATATCGTGCCGGTTACAGCATAATAGGCAAAACGGGAACTGCACAAAAATATGAAAACGGAAAAATTGCACAGGGAAAATATTATTCTTCGTTTTTAGGATTTTCCGTAACGGAAGGCGCCGATATTGCGGTATTGTTTATCGTCAACGAGCCTAAAGGCGGAGTGTATTACGGAAGTCTTGTCGCCGCACCTGCGGTCGGAGAAATATTCGGCGGTATTTTCGACTATCTGAAAATTAAACCGAACTATACCGAAAAAGATTATGAAATTATCGGCGACGAGTTTGCCTTGAACGACTTTGTCGGTCTTAGCGTAGACGAAGCGATAAAACTTGTGAAATCACTCGGATTGCATTATGAAATAAGCGGAGAAGGCGATATCGTGACGGAACAATTTCCGCTTAAAGGAGCAAAAGTCGACAAGCGAAATACAGTGCTTTTTGTCACATAAAAGAGCGTTTTGACTTCTTTTGCGACTCTATTGACAGCGGTTTTTTACGATACTACTATATTGTAACATCAAATAAGTAGTTTGGAGGATAGTATGAAATTATCTGATTTACTTAAAGGAACGGAAGTTGTCGAGTGGAACGTCGATAAAGATATACAAATAGACGATATATGCACAGCAAGCGATAAGGCAAAGCAGGGCGACGTATTTATTTGTCTTGAAGGAACCAGAACCGACGGACACGTTTTTGCGGAGAAACTTAAAGACGTAGTAGAGTGTTTTATTGTTAAAAAACCAGTTGCCGCACCTTACGTTCTCGTTAAAGATACAAGAAAGGCATACAGCACTGTATGCCGAAACTTTTTCGGAAATCCTTCGAAGGATATGAAATTCATTTCCGTTGTGGGTACAAACGGAAAGACTTCGACTGCACATATTTTGGCAAATCTTTTGCGGACGGCAGGAATCGCAACCGGAACGATAGGTACGCTGGGGCATTTTGTCGGGGAAGAAAAAATCGGCGAATCGCTTACAACGCCTGACCCGTACGAGCTAAACAAAATTTTGCAGTTGATGAGAACCAGAGCTGTTGAAGTCGTTATAGCTGAAGTTTCGGCGCATGCCATATATTTTGACAAACTTTACGGAATTAAATCGGATATGGCGATATTTACTAACGTATCGCAAGACCATCTCGATTTTTTCAAAACTTTTGAAGAGTATTCCGACGTAAAAATATCGTTCTTTAAAGATAACGTAGATATGGCGGTAGTAAACGTCGATGACGAAACGGGAAGAAAACTTATCGGAAAGGTTGATATTCCCGTTATAACGTACGGTTTGAACGAACCGAGCGATGTGTTTGCGATAGACGTATATCCCGATTTTGACGGAACTTCTTTCGTGGTGAATATGTTCGATGAGATATTTGAAATTAAATCGCCTCTTTACGGCGTATTTAACGTATATAACCTATTGGCTGCAATGATATGTGCAAGCTCTTTGGGGATAGATTCGGAAACGATAAAAAGAGGAATCAGAAAACTTAAACCTATCGACGGCAGATTTAACGTTCTTAAAAACGGAAAAGGCTTTATCGTCATCGACTATGCTCATACTCCCGACGGACTTGACAATCTTTTAAAAACCGCAAGGACGATAACGAAATCTCGTCTTATCACAGTATTCGGATGCGGTGGCGACCGTGACGTTTCGAAACGAAAAATTATGGGAAGAATAGCTTCGGAATTATCCGATTGCGTCATTTTAACGAGCGACAATCCGAGGAGTGAAAATCCCGATAAAATCATTGCAGACATTGCCGACGGAGCCGTAAAACCGCTTAAAGCGATTGAAAACAGGGTTGAGGCAATTTCTTATGCTCTTAATGAAATGACGGAAGGAGATACCGTTGTAATTGCCGGTAAAGGCGCTGAAAACTATATGGAAATTAAAGGTAAAAAAATACCTTACAGCGACTTGGAGACCGTTATAAAAAGAGGAGCTAAGAGATGACAAACGGCAACTTATGGATGCCTTTATGCGTGGTTTTTTCTTTTGCGGCAGCTTTATGTATAGCGCCGATATTAAAGAAAATACTTACAAAAGGAAAAGTCGAACAAACGGTTTTAGGATACGTTAAACAACACGAAAATAAGACCGGAACGCCAACGATGGGCGGATGGATATTCGTAATACCCGCCATAGTATTGCCGTTGATTTTTTATTCGACTTTTTCCGTAGTGTCTTCGATGGCAACGCTAAGTTACGCTATAGTGGGTTTTTTAGACGATTTTATAAAAATTCACTATAAGCGCAATCTCGGACTCAAGCCTTATCAAAAAATTATCGGACAGGTAGGCGCGGCAATTATACTTGGTTTTTTTTGTTTGAATAACGCAAGTATAGGAAGTTCTATAAAGTTGCCGTTTACGTCGGCAGAATTCGAAATGGGTTGGTTTATAGTGCCGTTTGTAGCTTTGGTATATATTGCCGTTACTAACGGCGTAAACCTTACCGACGGTCTGGACGGACTGGCAGGATTTGTATCCATTGCATATTTTTTATCTTTTTCCGTGATTTTGTGGGGATATTATAGCGACGCTGTGAATAGCGGCAACGCAGAATATGCCAAGGAGCTTTTCGGATTGTGCATAACTTCGGCTTCATTTTTAGGCGGTTTGCTCGGCTACGTTTGTTTTAATTCTTATCCGTCGTCGATTATGATGGGCGATACGGGGTCGCTTGCATTGGGAGCTGGAACGGCTACGGTGGCGATTTTTTCAAGACAACCGTTTTTAATCGTTTTTGCAGGAATAATGTTTGTTATAAGCTGCATATCTGTAATATTGCAGGTAGCGGTTTTCAAGATAAAAAAGAAAAGAGTGTTTCTTATGGCGCCGCTTCATCATCATTTTGAACTAAAAGGATATAAAGAAAGCAAAATAACCGCATGCTATTTTTCAATAAGCGTTATTGGCGGAATATTGGCGATTATCGCAGCGAGGGTATTATGATTTTTAACGGAAAGAACGTATTAATTTACGGATATGGGAAAAGCGGCAAAGCCGCCGCAAAATTGTTGAACAGACGGGGCGCAAACGTGCGCGTATATGACGACGATTATTCAAAAAAAGATTATCTGATTTTTGAAGAGTGGGCGGAAGATTTTAAAAATATCGATTTAGTTATTATTTCTCCTGCGGTAAGTTCTTTGAAATCGGAAGTGCTGGATTTGAAATTAAGCGGCGTTCCCGTGATTTCGGAAATCGAACTGGGATACGAAACGTGCTACGGCGACGTTATAGCCGTTACGGGGACGAACGGAAAAACGACGACGACTCGGCTTATCGATAAAATAATTTCAGAGAGCGGAATAGTTTCATATGCCGTAGGCAATATAGGTACGCCTTTTTGCGAAGTGTCCGACAAAGTAAAAGCAGGCGAGGTCGTCGTTTTAGAGGTAAGTTCCTTTCAGCTTGAAGGCGTTAGAAATTTTTCGCCTGAAATTTCCGTGATTCTCAATATCGAGGCGGATCATCTTGACCGACATAAGACGATAGAGAGCTATGAAGAACTGAAAAGCAGAATTTTTGCAAAACAAGGCGAGGGCGATTTTCTTGTGGCGAATATCGGCGACGAGAGAGTTGCCGCTTTATCTAAGCGAGCTAATTGCACAGTGATTCCCTTTTCTTTAAACGAAAAATGCGACGGAGCATATATCGAATCGGGAAGAGTATTTTTTAAAGGCGAAGAAATTCTTGACGTTTCAATTTCGCCGTTTAAAGGAAGAGAGCTTGAAAATTTGCTTGCCGCTGTCTGCGTGGCGAAAATCAGAAAAACGGATAACGCGGCGATAAAAAAAGCGGTTAGCGAATTTAAAAAACCGCCGCACAGAGTAGAGCTTATCGGAATAAAGAACGGAAAATCGATTTTTGACGACAGCAAGGCTACAAATATCAGCGCAACGATTTCAGCGGTTGAAGGGATAACCGATGATACCGTTTTGATTCTTGGCGGAAGCGACAAAGGCGAGGAATATCCTCAGCTGTTCGAACATATCGGAAAAAATATAAAACGCGTGCTTGTCTGCGGAGAGAACGCAAAAAGCATAATGCATGCCGCTCGCCTTTGCGGATATCGCGAGATAACGGAATGCGATTCTCTTGAAAACTGTGTGGAGTTGGCTTATGAAGGTGATGAAAGAAATATCTTATTTTCACCCGCTTCGAAAAGTTTCGACAGATTTTCGGGGTATGCCGAAAGGGGCGATAAGTTTAAAGAAATTGTAGATAAACTTTAAACGCCGTTGTTTGAATTTATCAAAACCGTTACGGCGCAAAAAATTGAACCGACGTATATTTCCAAAATTGAAATCGGAATACGGTTTGTGTTTTAACTATAACTCAATATTGCAGTTTATTGCAAATGCAGAATTTTATTCGTTAGCCGTAAACAGACGCAGAGCGTAACGAAAAGCGGGGATGTTATGACTGAATTTTTAGTTGTTTCAAGAGAAGAAAAAGAAAATCGGTCGGACGGCAGGCATAATAGCCGTTTAAATAAAAGTCGCTCTGAAATTGTAGACGGCGAAAAACTTAGCCGCAGAGAAAAAGCTGAAATAAGAAGACAAAAAAGCCTCGAATTAAAAGTTTTGCGCGAAAAAAAGAAAAGCGAGTCGAGAGCGTTAAAACATAAAAAACTTATTGCTTGCGCAGGAAAAATAAGTATGGCGGCAGGAAAAATCGATTTTGACCTGCCAACTTTTATAATTGTAGTCATATTAGGAACTTTAGGACTTGTTTTTATTTATTCGGCTTCTTCATATTCGGGTGAAGTTGAATTTAACGACGCCTTTAAATACGTAAAAACGCAGGCTGTAGCGGTTGGCGTGGGCTTTATCGTGATGCTTGCATTGGCTTATATAAAAATCGATTTTTTAATAAAGCTCAGGTTCGTAATTCTAGGACTCAGCCTTGCAATTTTGGCTTTGGTATTTGTTCCGGTTATCGGCGTTGAAAGTTATGGTGCAAAACGCTGGATAAATTTAGGTTTTTCTACAATTCAACCTTCGGAATTTGCTAAATTCGGACTTGTTATATTCGTAGCGGCACAGGCGGCAAAAACGGGCGTCGACAAGTTTTCAACCTTGCTCGTGCCTCTTATAGGCGGCTTATGCGTATGCTTAATGTTGATGCTTGAACCTAATATGTCCGTTACGGTTTGCGTTTTCGTCGTTGTTTTTGCAATGTTGTTTTTTGCCGGCGCAAAGATAAGTCATCTGCTTATGATAATTATACCGGCATTTATATGCGGAATAATTTTAATAATCATCGAGCCATATCGACTTAGCCGTTTATCGGCGTTTTTAGACCCGTTTTCATCGCCATTAGGAGAAGGTTATCAACTTATTCAATCGTATTACGCATTGGGCAGCGGCGGACTTTTCGGTGTAGGACTTTTTTGCAGCAGGCAAAAGTATCTATTTTTACCGTTTGCGGAATCTGATTTCATTTTTTCTATAATCGGTGAAGAAACGGGATTATTCGGATGCCTTATAGTAATTTTGTTTTTCATATTGCTTTTAATAAGAGGCATAAAAATTAGTATAAATGCAAAGAACAGATTCAGCTCTTATTTAGCTGCGGGGATTTCTGCAATGATTGCCGTACAGACGATAATAAATATAGCCGTTGTCAGCGGCGCTATACCGCCCACGGGACTTCCTCTTCCGTTTATAAGTGCAGGCGGCAGTTCGGTTGTCGCTTACTATATGGCAAGCGGTTTGCTGTTAAACGTTTCGAGACAGAAGCACGAAAAGTTTTTAAGCTCCATACAATAATAACGAGGAGCAAATATGGAATATTTTGAAATCAGCGGCGGTAAAAAGATATTTGGCAGTGTAGAATTAGTTGGGGCAAAAAATTCCGTTTTGCCTCTTTTGGCAGCGTCATTGTTGACGGACGATGAAGTTATATTGAGAAATTGTCCGTTTATATCCGACGTGGATTTAATGATAGAACTTTTACGGTCGCTTGGTAGAAATTGTTTTCGCGACGGCAGAAGCATAATATCCTACGGCAAGATAAGAGACCCGTACGTTTCCGCAACCTATGCCGAAAAGATGAGAGCGTCGATATTTTTGCTTGCACCGATTATCGCAAGATGCGGACGTGCGGTATCCGCCTATCCCGGCGGCTGTAAAATCGGGGAAAGAAAAATAAATTTACATATCGACAATCTTAAAAAGATGGACGTTAAAATCGATGAGGGCGACGAGTATATGATTTGCTATGCAAAGAAACTCAAAGGCACGAATATAAAATTGTCTTACCCTTCCGTCGGCGCCACGGAAGCGTTAATCATGGCGGCAGTAACGGCAGAAGGAGTAACCGTCATCGAGAACGTTGCATTGGAACCTGAAATAAACGATTTGATTTCGATGTTAAGGCTTATGGGCGCTGAAATCGAAGAAACGGCTGAAAGGCGATTGCAGATTACGGGCGTCGAGCGGCTTAGCGGCGTTGTGTTCGAACCGTGTCCGGACAGAATAGTGGGCGGTACGCTTATGACCGCTTGCGCTATGCTCGGCGGTGAATTGGAAATCAGAAATTTCCCCGATGAATTGTCGAAAAGTTATTCGAAACTGCTCAGGTCGGAAACGCTTAAAATTACGGAGAAATACGGAATAGTAAAAATGGAAGGACTTGGCATGCCCGTAGGATTAGGAGAAATCGAAACAAAGCCTTACCCGGGTTTTCCTACGGATTTGCAAGCACAAATTATGGCGCTTGCAACCGTATGCGACGGCAAAACGATAATAAAAGAAAACGTATTCGAAAATCGATTTATGACGGCAAGTCAACTAAAACTTATGGGAGCAAAAATCGACGTTACGGGAAATTGTGCAATCATTGACGGAGTGCATAATCTTAACGGCACGGTGGTAAGGGCAAGCGATTTGCGTGGCGGAGCGGCTCTGACTATGGCAGGGGCATTTGCAAGAGGAAAAACCAGAGTGTACGGAACGGAACTTATCGACCGCGGATATGAAAAACTTGACGAGACTTTTTCAGCGTTAGGGATTCCCGTAAATAGGCGGTCCGATTGATTTTATGCATGAATCGAGCGGCGTAATTTTGCTAAAAACAGCAGAAATAAATATAGGAAAAATAAATATAGATAAAATAAATATATGCATTAAAATAAATAGTCTTTTTGTTAGATAATCTTTTCGTTTTGCGTTACGTATTTGCGTTTCTTTTCGTAGTACCTTTTAAGTTTACGTTTTGTAAACAAAAAAGGATGAAACGCAACTAATATTTAATTTATAAATGCGTTATAAACGCGTATCGTCGCATTCTATCATCATTTTTGTATAGATAAATCCAAAAAAACGGGTTTAAATACAAAAAAATGATGGAATGTTTTGTCATTATATATTATAATTGTTCTATAAATGATTTTACGCATATAAAACCGAAGATAAAATTATTGACTTTTGCTATTTTGGCGGCTGAATCGATATTATAATTTAATTTGATAATTCGTATTTAAAATTTTGATTACACGTAATCAGATTTTGTATATACAATGCTACAAAACGAAAATACAGTGCTATAAAACGAAAAGTGTTTTCGTTCATACGGAGTGAGATGGATAAAAGAGTCTTAGCATTGATTATAATATTTGCTATAATTGCGTTGACGCTTATTTTATGTGCCACCGTTTTTTTGTTGCGCGATATTGAAGTAGGATATGCCGTCAAAGGCGAAGAAGCTATAGTATCTTCAGAAGAAATCATATCCGCTTCCGGTTTAAAATTGAATAAAAACGTTTTGTTTATCAGCGAAAAGCAGATTGTTTCGAATATTCAGACAAAATATCCGCAAGTAAAGGTTATAAACGTTGAAAGGGTTTTCCCGAATAAGGTTATTATTTACGTTACGGTGCGCGTGCCTGTCGTTGCGGTTAGCGTGGGCGATTCTTTTGCATTGCTCGACAGAGAAATGTTCGTAACGGATATTTTATCGCAACAAGAACTCGAAGACAGACAATCAGAATACGGATATGAATTTATCAAAGTCAATTTTTCAATTCCGTCGGAAAAAGCGGTAAAAGGTCGTCAGATTCCGTCGGACGTTTCTGCAGAACTTTGCGTTGTTCAGAACGTGATTGCTGGTTATGAAAACTTAGGACTTTTAAATCAGAATCTCCGTTCTTTCGTTGAAAAGATAGACGTCATTGCAAACGACGGAACTTACAGCGAAGGAGAATATATGGCAAAAATTAAAACTGTTACCGGGGTAGAGCTTCGTCTTCCAAGCGTAAATCTCGGCAAGTATATCAATTCGTCTTACGAGTGGTACAACGGTATTATTTCTTCTTCGGATTCGGAAGAATTAAAAAAACTGAACGGCGGTTACGTAATTTATACGGGTACGAGCGCAAACAATTTCGGATACGTGTGGTTTGAATAATTTAAGCGTATTTTCTGCTGTATGCATGTTTGTCTACCGTAAGTATATTATCTGTTAAGCGATACTGACGTTTGTCTAAAAAGTACCGCAGTTATCCGATTTTTCGTATGCTTTTTCTTTTAGGAAAACTTCTTTTTAGCTGTAATTATTATTTAATTATACTTTTTTTATCTGTAATAATTATATTAATTTGCAATAGTTATATTGATTTGCAATAGTTATATTGATTTGCAATATTTATTTTAATTGCATTTTTTTAAGTTGATTAAAAATGAATTGCATTTAATATTATTGAACTCGTTTTATATTTACAATTGTTTTTATAGTTAAAAACGACTGTTTTAACGATTGTATTTATCTTTTATATTTTTTAATGCAGAAACGATTATTTTCTTTTACGATTTTACGCATTTGGTTTAAAATTTTTACCAAAATTTACCGGTTTTGACTGTTTTAAAATGATAATTTTATTTTATAAAATGCGTTGACACCATAATTAAATTTAAGATATAATAACTGTAAGTCGTCATAGGGAGTTTTAGCTTTAAAGAGTTTAACAAAATACAAATGGTAAAGTCATTATTTAAAAAGTTAAATTTCAGTTCAAGTGATATCATTGCACTTGACGTCAGCTCAAAAAACTTAACTGCGACTGCAGGCATTGTTAAAGCCGGAAAGCTCTTGTCGATTAAGCAGTTGGAAAGCGTTTCGTACAGCGGTTATGCCGACGGTCAATGGTTTGACTTGGACGAGTTGAAAGAAAAAGCGACGTCCGTTGTCAAAAAAGCAATGCAAGGCTGCAAAATAAAGAAAAAGGTACTTCACGTATCCGTACCTGCCGAGTTCTTAGCCGTAACCGTTAAAAACGTCGACGTCGAGTATGAACATGTTCACAAACTTACAAACGCCGATTTTGATTATTTTTATTATAAAGGCGACACTTACGGAGACGGAGATTTTATTCCCGTAAACGCTTCCGGAATTTCATTTTCGATTGACGGTGAATCTAACACGTGTGAATCACCGATAGGCGAAAACGCACAAAGTTTATCGGGAGAAGTTTCATATTTATTTTGTGAAAAAACGTATTTTAAAGTGTTCGACGATATTGCAAATCGTTGCGGCTTTAAAGAAGTTTTATATTATGCAACGCCGTTTGTTGAAAATCTTACAATATTTGAGAAGGAAGAACGGTTTAACGAATTGCTTTTAATCGACGTAGGATATATCTCATCTTCGGTTACAACTTTTAAAGGCGACGGCGTGTTGGCTCTAAAGTCGTTTTCATTTGGATTAGGTCATATAGCCGCAATGGTTTATGAATCGCTTGAGATTCCGTTTGAAGACGCCGAAGAAGTATTAAGAAAAGTCGATTTGAATTTGAATTACGACGGAGAAATTTTTGAAACCGCAAACGGCTATAACGTTTATATGTCGGACGTAGCCCGGGTTGCGATTGACAGTATTCGCATTTTATCCGCTACTATCAAAGACGCTATCATCGAATGCGGTTATCAAGGCTCGGCAACCCTTCCGTTTTATATTACGGGCGAAGGGCTTGAATTAAGAGGGTTGACTAAATATCTTGAACGAGGACTTATTAAAGAGCTTGAATGCGTTGCGCCTAAGTTTCCGGCATATTCAAAACCGCAATATTCTTCCGCAGTTTCATTGATAAATATTGCTGCCGAAATCAATGAAAACAGAGCGGGTAGATTGATATACAATTAGAAAACAGGGGAGGGTCAATATGTTTGACTTTAACAACAATAATAATTACAACAATAGCTATAGCACGTCCGAAAACGGATACGGCTCTGTAGCTGAAAATGAAGAATTACAGGAAAACGTCATTCCTAAGAAATTAGGACAAGCCAACATCGTTGTTCTCGGTGTAGGCGGTGGCGGTAATAATGCCGTAAACAATATGATCAGAGCCGGCATTAAAAGTGCAAATTTCGTTGCAATGAATACCGACGTTCAAGCTTTAAATACGTCGCTTGTTCCGCCTCGTTATAGAATTCAGCTCGGTGAAAAACTCACGGGCGGATTGGGCGCAGGCGCTGACCCTGAAATCGGACGTCAGGCCGCAGAAGAGTCGAGAGACGTAATTCGTGAAACTTTAAAGGGCGTTGACCTTTTGTTTATTACCGCCGGTATGGGTGGCGGAACGGGTACGGGCGCCGCACCTGTTATTGCCGAAATCGCAAAAGCTCTCGGTATCCTTACCGTCGGCGTTGTTACAAAGCCGTTCAATTTCGAAGGCGTTCCGAGAATGAGAAACGCTGAAGAAGGTATTGCAAAAATCAAAAATTTTGTTGATACTTTGCTTGTTATTCCAAATGAAAAACTTTTGCAAGTTCTTGACAAGAGCGTTACGTTTAACCGTGCGTTCGAAGTTGCAGACGACGTACTTCGTCAGGGCGTTCAGGGCGTAGCCGACGTTATAGCCGACCCATCGCTTATCAACCTTGACTTTGCAGACGTTAGAACGATTTTGAAAAATAAAGGTCTTGCTCATATGGGTATCGGTCGCGGTAAAGCTGAAAACCGCGTTTACGAAGCCGTAAGACAAGCTGTTTTTTCTCCGCTTCTTGAAACTTGTATCGAAGGCGCAACGGGAATTATTATCAATATTGTCGGCGGACTTGACGATATGAAACTTACCGAAGTCGACGAAGCTTGCGACATCATCAGACAGGTTGTAGATAAAGACGCTAATATTATCGTCGGTACGGCACTCAGAGAAGGCAAGAAAGACATCGAAATTACCGTTATTGCAACGGGCGGTTCGCTTGGAGGCGTTCAGGAAGAAAAACCTGTTGTGCAAAGCAAACCTGTTTACGGTAACACAACTTATAAGCCTATGCCGAATCCGTACGGCTATACAATGCCTGAACCGATTAAGAAATACGGCAACAATACGCCTAATTCAAACGGTGGAGTTTCTTCTTCGAGAATGGGCGTAAACACAACGGGCGTTCCGTCGTTCCTTCAGAAATTACATAACGGCGATAACAACAACAGATAATGATTTTTGTTCGTTTTCGTATATCGGAACGCTGATTTTAAAGAAATTTTACGTTGATTTTAAAGAAATCATCTTAAAAATTGTTAATTAAAGGGCAATCGTTGATTGCCCTTTTTTGTTTACCGTTAGACGTATTTTTATATTTAGACGTATTCTATAATTAAAGACGTAGCAATTATTCAAAGCAATTATTCAAAAATTTTTATTTTTATCGAAAAAGCCGCTTAATATTTTCTACTGAAAAATCTGCTTAAATTTTTGAAGATTAAATTTTAGATTATATTATTTTTGAAGAAACTTTTATAAAATAAATTCATTTTTGTAAACGTAAAAATAAGAAAGGGTATTAAAACGTAAAAGTTTAAATTTTATTTAAATATAAGCAAAAGTTTTTATAAAAAGTTTTTATGAAAATCAAGTAAAAATCGAATTTCGTAAACGAATATTTTGCTATCTCAATTCAT
>JBJETY010000020.1:0-2331 GCA_051883555.1 Christensenellales bacterium
ATTCTTTTTCGGGTTTATATAAGCAACCGGTTTTTTCTTTGCCTTCTTAGGTTCGTCGCTCTTTTCATATACAACCGCTTTTTTAGCAGGTTTACCATTGCCCGATTCTGCTTCTTTAGCGGCTTTCTTTTCAAGGCGTTTAAGTCTTAAACCGTCGAATGCGTAACTGAGTTTTGACCAAATAGGCGTAGCAAGGAAAACCGACGAATACAAACCGACAAACAATCCGATTATAATCGGTACGGTAAATTCTCTCATTGACGCACTACCCAAAATAGCAAGCATTGCAACCGTTATAAGCGTTGTAAACGTAGTAAAGATAGAACGAGTCATCGTCGCATGAACGGCACTATCGCCGATTTCTTCATAATTAATCGATTTTGCGTCTTTGACAGGTTTTACCATTTCACGGCAACGGTCGAAAATAACAATCGTGTTGTTGATTGAATATGCAATTATGGTAATTGTTGCCGCAATATACGACGAGTTGATAGGTATTCTGAACATAACCGTAAAGCAGAACATCAACAAAGCGTCGTGCAAAGTACAAATTATTGCCGTGATACCGGATACCAATTCGAAACGGAAGATGATATAAATCAAAATCAATATAATTGATACCACCATAGCAATAGCCGATTTCTGAATGAGGTCGCTTGCCGCAGTCTTTCCTATCGTTTCATAAGTAATCTGCGTTCCTGTAAGAGACGGATACAAGTCTTTTACCTTTGCAAGGATTCTTTCATTTACGGCAAAAGTCGTATCGGCGTCATCAGACGGATTTCTGTATCTGAACTGCAATACGTCGCTTTCGGTCGAACTTCCCGAAGCCGTCTGTACGTAGCTGACGGAAACGCCTTCGCTTTCAATAGCCGACTTGATTTTGTTGTAGTGAGTATTGTAATTCGGATTATCGCTGTGGGCCTCTTCGCCGAGAGTTACCGACAAAATCGTACCGCCGTCGAAATCGATACCGATATTAAAGCCGACGGAAGCCGAACCTTTGATTATGGAAATAGACATTACAACGATAAACGCTATAAGAATGATAACGCAAGGTATGGCTATCCAAATAGGAAGCTTGTTTGAGAATTTAAAGTTTTTAAGTCCGTTAAGGAAATTATTGTTGTTCTTCTTCAACATAGTCGCCCTCCTTAACTTCTTTTCCTTCTTCTTTTTCTTCGTCTTCGACAAGGCTATCATCGTCGCCGTCGGAAAGCTGACTCTCAATTTCAGGCGAACGAGTCAACGCATAAAGCTTTGCGTTCGTCGAATTGAAGCTAAGAAAAATATTCATAATAAGTCTCGTTATAAGCAAAGACGTAAACATACTTAAAATGATACCTATAAACAACGTTACGGCAAATCCCGAAATGGAAGCCGAACCGACTATCCACAAAACTATTGCACCGATAAGCGTTGTGACGTTTCCGTCGATAATTGCGCCCAAGCTACGTTTAAAGCCTGCCTTAACGCATGTGGAAACAGGTTTACTCGAATGTTTAAATTCGTCTTTAATTCTTTCGAAAATAACGATGTTGCCGTCAACCGCCATACCGATACTAAGCACGATACCTGCAATACCAGGAAGAGTAAGCTGTACCCACGGAAGAACCGAGCAGAACCATAACAACAAAAGTATGTAAATCGTAAGCGCGATGTTTGCCGCAAGACCGGATATACGATATACGACCGCCATAAAGATAAAGACGATTGCAATTCCGATTGCAGCTGCAATAAGAGCGGACTTAATTGCGCCCTCACCCAAAGTTGCACTGATTGTTCTTATCTGGTCTTTTACAAGCGTAACCGAAAAAGTACCCGACTGAATCTGCGTTACAAAGTCATAAGCTTCGTCGTACGTATAACCTTTGCTGCTTGTTATGATACATTGTCCGTTTGTAATTGCGGAATTAACCGAAACGGTGGTATACAACTCGTTGTTGGCATAAATATAAATCGTTTTATAATTGGCGGTAACGTCCGAGAAAATTTTAGTACCTTCGCTGTTGAATTTAAGTCCGACCGCATAATTTCCGTCGTCGTCATACGTAACGTATGCGCTTTCAATATGGTCGCGACCGACGATAAGCACTTTTGCGCTAGCGCCTTCGCCGTCACGGAACTCGAGGCTCTGAGGTCTGCCTATAAGCTCAAGCACCTGTTCCGGATCGTCGATATCCGGGACTTCGACTCTTATCTTTCCGTTTGAATAAGAAACGACGGATTCCGTATATCCCTTAGAAACGAGCAAATTCTGTAAACCTTGAACGGTACCGTCAATTCTCGTTTGAAGGTCGTCAGTTTCAGGCTCATCGACAATAAAGACAG
>JBJETY010000021.1:0-12128 GCA_051883555.1 Christensenellales bacterium
TCCTGGCGAAATGAAAAAAGCCGACGACGCGGCAAAAGAATTGCTCGCAAACGTTGAAGCTATGGAAGATTGCCTCATCAAGAAATCTATATGGATTGTCGGTGGCGACGGTTGGGCATACGATATCGGTTACAACGGCGTTGACCACGTACTTGCAAGCGGAGAAGACGTAAACATCCTTGTTCTTGACACCGAAGTTTATTCTAACACGGGCGGTCAGGCTTCAAAATCAACTCCTGCCGGCGCTGTAGCAAAATTTGCCGCAACGGGTAAACGTACAAAGAAGAAGGACCTTGCTCTCCTTGCTATGGACTACGGTTACATTTACGTCGCACAAGTTTCAATGGGCGCAAATATGCAACAGGTTGTAAAAGCTATGGCTGAAGCCGAAGCATATCACGGACCATCTCTTATCATCGCTTACGCTCCATGTATCAACCACGGAATCAAAGGCGGTATGGAAAACGCTCAGATGGAAATGAAGAAAGCGGTCGAATGCGGCTACTGGCAGCTCTTCCGTTACAACCCTGATAAAGTCGGAACGGAAGAAAATCCATTCACTCTCGACAGCAAAGAACCTACGGGCGATTATCAGGCATTCCTTTTGAACGAAACGCGTTATGCTTCGCTTGCAAAACAGAATCCTGAAGCTGCTCAAGCTCTCTTCAAAAAGAACGAAGACGATTCAAAGAAAAAGAGAGAATTCTATAAAGCTAAAGCAGAAAAATAAATACCTACCAAAAATAAAAAGGAGTTCGTATGAACTCCTTTTTATTTAGGAAAATTTGTTATTAATCTTTGTCGTTATCATAATTCTCGTAGGTTTATACGTTTCCGCCCCCCTAAACCTGCCAAATTTGAATAACGCTTAACTAATTATTCTTTTGTCATAGTCGGTTTCTCAATCGCACTTAATTTGCGAACCGTCGCCGAAAGAATATACGTATTGTCCGTCCACCACTTCGACTTTTACGCTTTTCTCTTCGCCGTTTTCAGAAAATCTAAGTTTTAACTCTTCTTTATCTCCTTCGATTTCCCTTTCAAGTTTATATACTTTTGATACGCCGCCTACAAAACTTTGAATTTTTACACTCTCCTCCGTTTTTCCGTTTTCCGTTTCCGTTTCGACTTTTATTTTGGTTTTTTCTACCAAAACGCCGTCTTTGTAGCTGCAATATTCATAAGAATTTTCGGTTTCGTCCGCTTCTGTTTCCACAACGAATCTTACTGTAACAAAATTAAGATCTTTATCGGTTTCGCTAAGATACGTTTTAAAGAATATCTCGTTTTCGGTTTCGGTCTCGCCGTCTTCCGTTTCCGTCTCAAACGTTTTCTTGCCTTCAAGAATGTAAGTTGTTTCACCGCTAACCATAATTCCGCTTATAGTCGTTTTAGCGAAATTTTCGATTTCGTCGCCGTCAACGCTTTCCCCCGTAATCAGGTCTGTTTCGTTGTAGTACATAAAGCTCTCGCTATCGCCCGCCATTCCGCTTGTAGTTATACGCACTTTAACGGCATATTCCGCTTTATCCGATTCGACAAGTTGTGTTTCTACGCCGCTTCCGCTTAAATAGCCGTCAAGCATTTTTACGTACTTGTTGACGGCGTCAACCTCGTCTGCGTTTAAATCCTGAGCCATACTCGCTTCAGCTTCCGTTACGGTCGAATTTAAAAGCGTACTGCCGCTAAGAGCCGAAAAGCTGTATACGTCAAGCGTATTTATTTTTGCAGACGACTTGTCGCCCGAAGTTATGGAACATGCTGAAAGCGCAGCCACTGAAATAACTAAAATTGCTACAACAATTAAAATTTTCTTTTTCATAATAATTGCCTCCTTTCGTTTCTCTCTACAATAAAAACAATCAAGGAGGCAATTTTTCCAATAAATATTAAATTTTTTTAATTATAAATTTCCCGAAAATATTAATCTTTCAAAGTTTAATCATCCATAACTATTTCATCATAGTCGTCAAATTTATATATATTTCCCTTTTCGGAAAATGTCAGCTTGCATGAAATTTTAGTTCCGTCGCTTTCTTCGATAAACAGCTCTGCTTCGTCGCTTTCGATTTCATAACTGTATTTATAGGTTTTCTCGCCCTTTACGATAAATATCTCAACCGACCTTTCATTTTCTTCAATTTCCGTTTCTATCTCCGTCCTTTCAATCAACGCGTTGTCTTCGTAAACGAAATATTTTAAAACGGATTCTTTTTCTATCCCCTCGTTTTCTATTTCGTATTCCAGGCGGATATAGCTGTTGCTTTTATCCTTGCCGTAATACATCGACATGGAAATGCACTGCGAAGATTCTTCATTATCCGTCTCCGTTTCTATTTTAGCTTCCGTAAAATATCCCTTTTCTCCTGCTTTGAATATCCCGTCTATTTCAGTTTTATTGCCGTCGGACGAAATTACGTTATATATGAAATAATATTCTTCACTGCCGCTTATTATTTTCAATTCGTTTTCGTTTTTGCCGTTGACCAAAGCTATCGAAAAAGAATCGTCCAGATATTTTTCAAGCGAATTTATATATCCGTTTACCTGTTCTACAAGAGAAAGATTACTCTCATACGAAGCAATGCCCGCCTCCATCGTAGTGCCGCTCATTACGTCGAAAGCCATGACGGCTGCTTTTCCGTAATTTACCTGCATCTGCGTGATTTCGTCCGCTATATTTCCGTTTCCTCCCGGAATAAGTACGGCGCACAGAACAATAGCGACGACAACCAAAGCGCAAACAGGCATAGCAAAAAATTGCCACTTGATTTTCCGTTGCTTTTCATGCGGCGTGCCTTTTTCTATCCCCAACTCCCGTTTTACGTTTTCTCGAATATCAGGAACGTTGCGTGATTCTTTTTTAAGTTCTTTTTTTACGTTCACCATACTAATTCTCCTCATATTCTTTTTTTATTTTTTTCAATGCAGACTTAATTTTAAAATTTATCGTCGATACGGGCTCGCAACGCAACTTCGATATTTCAACCTGTCTGTACCCGGACACAACGTTTAAAAGCACAAGTTCGTATTCTTCTTCGGTAAGAACTCTTGCGGCTATATCTAAAAGCGGCGTCGACATATCTCCGCTTTCCGTCGCCAGTCTCTCGTTTGCCGACTCGGTAAAATCGACGCTTATCGCTCTTCCGTTTTTTTTGACGTAGTTCAAAGACATATTTTTAGTTATGGTAGATATATATCCCAAAGCGTTGTTTTTGTCCGAATAACTTGCAATATTCCGTATAATCGCTACGTATACGTCATGCATTACGTCCTCTGCCGACGCACGGTCGCAAACGATTTTTAAGGCGGAAAAATAAACGAATTTGTTTGTCAACTCATAAAATTCGTCAAATTTGCGTCCGTCGCCGTTTTTAATTTCGATAAGTATTTTGTTCAGTCTTTTTTCCATCGTCTGCTTAATAAACAAATTAT
This sequence comes from Christensenellales bacterium, assembly GCA_051883555.1. Classification (GTDB taxonomy): domain Bacteria; phylum Bacillota; class Clostridia; order Christensenellales; family CAG-917; genus CAG-917. Next base: position 3,436 of record JBJETY010000021.1, read on the forward strand.
CTTTGTATTTTTACAATCTTCTCGTTATTTTTTTATTTTTTTCGTCCGCTTTCCGTCCGCAATATTTCATCGTAGCGTATTTTATCGCAATTATAATTTTGCTCGCTCTTTCAACTTGCAAACTTACTATATAAGCCGACCTTAAAATCGCACAAACTAATCGGTAAAATGCCGACCTGAAAATTTCAATGCCTTGTATCGTCCGTAAATTTTTCACAAAACCTTGCGGAGAACGACGGCTCGATTCCGTCTGCATAAAGATGAGATATATCCCCAAAGCCAATGCAACGCATAGACGCTATTCCCTGCTGCCTTTCTTCGGTTACAATAGTCGTTACCCCCGTCGGTAAACAGCAAAAGCTTTGAGAAAAAACAAGAGGCGGCACGGAAGCAAGATGAGATAACAACACGCATTCTATTCCGAAATGGCAAAACAATAAAATCGTGTCGTCGCAAGGTCTGTTTGCCTTATAAAAGCCGTTGCTTCTTTCATAGCCGTGCAAAGCCAATAATTTGTCGAATTCATCTATAACTTTATCGTAATAAAATTTAATATCGCCGTTTTTCATACATTCCGCATCGAGCCAACCGTCATAATCTCGCAGCTCGGAATGCGAACAATAATACTTCGGCATAAAATCCCACGGCTGGTTAAGTCGTCCCGCTTCGTCGTCGTATACGGCGTGATTGAATTCCCTTAAAAATTCTTTTTCTTCCGCAACTTTTCCCGTAAGCTTTTCATACTCGCGGCAAGTAGCTTTTGCTCTACCCAAAGGAGAAACGTAAACTTCGTCAACGTCGATTTTAGAAAGTCTTTTAGCAAGACTTTTAGCTTCAATAACGCCAGCTTCGGTCAAAGAGTCATTCTCATAATTCGGGTCGGCGTGTCGTGCTATTATAATTTTCATATTTACTCCGTATATTTTTTATCAGAAATTCTATATTTATCAAGGTGTAAATCAATTTATCGTAAACAGAATTCGTTTTGCCTTTAATTTGCAAAGTCTTGTTTTTTTCCGTAAAAGATACTGCGCTTCTTTACTTCAAACGATTTTTTTTATTCTTAACCTTAATTTCCGTTCAGTTTAAAATGCCTGCACAAATAGTGCAGGCTGCCGTTAAAGTCCGAATACGGTCGATTTGACGTTTCCCTTTAAAATGTCGTTTATCGAATATTTTGAATTTGCAATAATTACTTTCGTTCCGTTTTTAAGAGGTTCTTTTATATATTCGAGTTTAGCTTTAGCGCCGTGCGAACCTTGTCTGTTCGAGCCGTAGCAATGATTTTGCAATTCCGTAACGTTGTCGAGTAGCTCGTATAAGTCTTTGCCCGAAACTCTTTCGACAAGCGAATCGCTGTCAGAAATATCTTTATATATTCCGTCAAGCGTCGACAGAATCAAAAGCGTTTTACATTTGACGATACAAGCAATCTGACTTGCCGTTTCGTCGTTATCGATACATTCGATTGCTCTGCCGTGCTTTTCCTTAATCTTGGAAATCTCAAGTTTTCTGTTTTCTTCGCTACAAATTGCGTCGTTATAATTGACTATCGGAATTGCATTCTGTTTAGGGCAGCGGGTCAACATTTCAAAAAGATGTTTACGCTTGTCTTCATCGTTAAAATGCTGATGTTCGACAAGAATCTGTCTTACGCTGTAACTGTTGTCAATAAATTGTCTGTAGGTTTGCATAAGAACCGACTGTCCCTGAGCGGAATAATCGGTTTTATTGTCGTCCTCGTCGCCGTCGAGCGGTTTGCCCGTGCGTTTTATATAATCGAGCCTTCCTATTTCGGTTGCTCCCGACGTAACCCAAATATAGCCGGGCTTCAACTCTCTGGAAAGACGGGCTATAATATTATAATTGATATCCTGATATTCACGGTTAATGAGCGCCATCGAACCGATTTTTCCGACTAATTCAATATCAAAATTTGCCATATGTACCTCGCAGTTTATTATAACATAAACTAAAAACTTTGCAAGTCATTTTATACGCCCCTTACAAAGGTAGGCAAAAATTCGGTCGCCGCTTTTTGAGCTTCATCGAAAAATTCTTTTGTGTGCGAATGAAAACCTTTTCCGTGGTCTACGTATTGCTGAAGATAAAAGGCTTTTTTACCCTTCAAAACTTTCGCAACGGCTACAACGTCGTCGATTGTAAGTTGCGGAATAACCGTCATTCTGAATTCATAATCGACGCCGCTCGAAGCAATCAATTCTATACTTTTCAGCAAAACCTTTTCGCTTTCGGTTGTCGTCGGCGTAACCACGTGATATTTGTCGAGAGGCGCTTTAACGTCCATCGCAACGTAATTTATCTTTCCGCTCGGTAAAAGTTTTTCAAGAACGTCAGGCCTTTTTCCGTTAGTATCCAACTTCACGTCAAGTCCCATTGCAACTATTTTATCGATAAATTCGCTTAAATCGCTCTGCAACGTCGGCTCTCCGCCACTGACGACCACGCCGTCAAGAAACAGTTTATTCTTTTCGATTTTCGCCAATATTTCGTCTTCGTTTAAAAATTCCTTCGCGTCGAGAATCTGTTCGTTATGGCAATACCAACATCTCATATTGCAACCGCCTACAAAAACTACAGCGGCAATGTGAGACGGATAATCTACAAACGAATTAGGTTGAAATCCTGCTATATTCATTTTCTCCTCCGTCAGATTTTTAATGCGCAAATTTTTGCACAAATTCTTTTAACTCATTAAAATTTGCAAAAGCAGATTTAAAATTTACAAAGCACAGACGTTGCGTTTTCCGGTTCCGTTTCAATTAAATCCGATACGCTGTTTTTTTGAACGCCGTTATATTTTGTGCGTTGGCTTTTTTGCGTTTACTTTTGCTCTGTTGACTTTTGCTCTCTTATTAAGTTTTTATTGAAAAAGACGAGCGCCGCTCGCCTTTTCCTATATTATCATTTTACGTCTTTAACTTGTTCCGGACGAATTACGTATTTAACTCTTTCGCGATATTCTTCTTTTTTGCCCTTGTTATAGTTCTGAACAGGTCTTAAATATCCTACTACTCTGCTGTATACTTCCGTATCCGCACCGCAATGAGGGCATTTAAAATGTTCGCCTGTGATATATCCGTGCGTATTGCAAACGCTGAACGTCGGAGTCATAGAGATATAAGGCATTTTTGAAACGGTAAAGATTTTCTTTATAAGTTTCTTACATACCTCAGGGTCTTCGATACGTTCACCGAGATAAAGGTGCTGAACGGTGCCGCCCGTATAAAGGAATTGAAGTTCGTCCTGAAGTCTGACCGTTTCCATAATATCGTCGGTATATCCGACAGGCAACTGAGTAGAATTCGTATAATATACGTCCTTATCGCCAGCCGTAATGATATCAGGATATTGAGCCTTATCGAGTCTTGCAAGACGGTACGTAGTGCCTTCTGCCGGCGTTGCTTCGAGGTTATAATTGTGTCCCGTTTCCTTTTGGAATTCAACCATAATCTCTCTTAAATATCTCATAACTTTAAGAGCGAATGCCTGTCCTTCGTCGGTTGTTATATCCTTGCCCATAAAATTGAGACATGCTTCGTTCATACCTACGATACCTATCGTATTGAAATGGTTTGTCCAATATTCTCCCGTTCTTTCTTTGACGCCTCTGAGATAATTTGTCGAATACGGATAGAGTCCTCTTTCGCTTTGAGCTTCGATAATCTTTCTTTTGATTTCAAGAGAAGTTTTGCCGAGCGTTGCCATTTGTCTTAATCTATCCATAAATTCGGCTTCCGTCTTTGAAAGATAGCCGATTCTCGGAAGGTTTATCGTAACGACGCCGATTGAACCTGTGAGCGGATTCGAACCGAAAAGGCCGCCGCCGCGTTTACGAAGTTCGGACACGTCGAGACGAAGTCTGCAACACATTGAAACTGCGTCTTCAGGGGAAAGGTCGCTGTTGATATAGTTTGCAAAATACGGAATTCCGTACTTACAGGTTATGTTCATAAATGCGTTTACAACCGGACTGTCCCAATCGAATTCTTTCGTAACGTTGATAGTAGGAATAGGGAACGTAAATACTCTTCCCTTTGCGTCGCCTTCGAGCATAACGTCACAGAAGGCAAGGTTGAACATATCCATTTCCTTTTGGAACTCTTTATACGTTTCTTCTTTATATTCACCGCCGATAACTACAGGTTGGTCTGCAAGAGTGCGAGGTACTTTTATATCGAACGTAAGGTTCGAGAACGGGCACTGGAAGCCTACTCGAGTAGGAACGTTGATGTTGAAAACAAATTCCTGAATACATTGTCTTACCTGTTCGTAAGTCATGTTGTCATAACGGATAAACGGTGCGCAATACGTATCGATTGAACTCCATGCCTGAGCTCCCGCCGTTTCGCCTTGGGTTGTAAACGTGCTGTTTACAAGCTGACCTAAGAAGCTTCTGAGATGCTTAGCAGGATGCGATTCGACTTTTCCCGAAACGCCGCCGAAACCGTCCGTTAAGAGTTGACGGATATCCCAACCGGCACAGTACGGTCCGAAAAATCCGAGGTCGTGAAGGTGAATTGCTCCGCTCTCGTGAGCTTCTCTGACCTCTTTAGGATAAACCTTATACAACCAATATTTTTTCGTAAAATGTTCGCGCACGTAATTGTTAAGCCCGTTTACGCTCTTTTGCATATTGGCGTTTTCTTTTACGCCCCAATCTTTTTCAGCAAGATAACCGGTAAAAAGCTCGCTCGTTTCTCCGATAAGCGCATTGATATTTCTTGCTTCCTGTCTTCTTTCGCGGTAAAGAATGTATGCCTTTGCCGTCTGAGCATGGCCCTCGTTGATGAGAACCTGTTCAACCAAATCCTGAATATCTTCAACCGACGGAATTTTGTCCGTATACTTAGCTTCCGCCGCTTTTACGACAAGGTCGGCAAGAGTCGCCGCCAAAATCTTGTCCTTTCCGCCACATGCCTGAGCAGCCTTAAAGATGGCTTCCGTGATTTTGTCTTTTTCGAAGAATTCGATTCTTCCGTCACGCTTTAAAATCTTAATAATCATGTGCTTTCTCCTATTTAATGAATTCAGACGATTTCGTACGTCTGTTTTTGTTTTGCTAGATTAATCTAACACAACTATATGTAGTTTGTCAATAGCAAAATACACACAATATATAGTTTTTTTGTGAAACTTTTTTAAAAATTGTTTCACGGCTGATTTTAATGCATAAACGGCTGAAAAAGGTACTTTTTTGCATAAATTCCCGCATAAAGCAACAAGATTTAACTATATTCACTCATTTATTTTTATAAATTTATACGGACCTTATAAATTTATGCAATTTTTTCGGCTTTCGCCTTGATTTTAAGCAAACTATATAGCTGATTTTGTTAAATTTTAAAATTTCGGCAAAACAAACAAAACACTATATATTGTGTTTAACAATATATAGTGTTTCCCTGTACGCATTGCGTTTTTTTGCGTTGCTACCCTAAATAAAACAATGCATTTCGATTTTTTTAAAGCGTTGCGATTCTAAAGCGAATTGTCCTATATCTAAGCATACCTTATAAATTGTTTTTTATACAGTCTTTATTGAGTTCTTAAAACATGTTGTTATTTTAAGCACGCCTTGGCTACTTATCGCTATTCCACTCCATACGCTACGTCAAAAAATGTTTTATTCCCGCATTTTAACGCGATTATAAATCGGGGCAATAAAAAACTTTTTAGTTTCGACTAACGCTTATTAGCTTGTTTCTCCAGTCAATCCCTGTTTTAAAAGTTCGGTGTCGACTTCGGTTTCCACCTCAAAACTTATCGTCGTGCCGCTTATTTTGCACACAATTGTGCCGTTAAGGTCTGTTCTGTAAAAAGTTACGTTTCTTGCAATAAGTCTGTCTAAGGTTGCCTGACGAGGATGATTAAAAGTGTTTCCGCTTGCGTTACAGCTGATAAACGCATATTCGACCGTTATGAAATCGAGAAATTCGTTTGTCGTCGACGTTTCGCTACCGTGATGACCAACCTTCAAAACGTCGCAGTCGAGTTTGTCAACGCCGTAATACTCTTTAGCCTTTTCAATAAACTTAGGCTCGTTAATTTCGTTTGAATCGCCCGTTAACACAACTCTCTTTCCGTTGTATTGCAAAATTCCGATAGGCGAAACCGCATTCTTTCTCTCTGCATTACTCAAATTAGTGCTGTCCCATTCCTCTTGCGTATAACAGAAAAAGTCTATCGTATAGCTCTCGCCCGAAATCTGGAAATTGCCGATATTAAGTTTTACCGTACAGTCCGGCTCCGTTAACGCCGCAACGAAGAACGCCGCATAACATGCCGAATCTACCGTATCCGGGTCGGTAAACATATCCACCTTTTCGGCAGGTAAATCTGCTATCGTCGCTTGCCACGCACTGTTTGTCGGAACAGATTTGACGTTCGGCATATAGATATTATCGACGTCGTAGCGGTCAATTACGTCGTCTAAGAAATAAACGTGGTCGCTATCGCAATGGGTAAGCATTAAATAATCTATCTGACCGTCCGTTACGTACGTATCTAAATATGCCATCGTGCTTTCTTTAATCGATCCCGTATTATTGTAGTTTGCGCAATCGATAATCATATCTTTTCCGTCGGGAAGTTTTATGAAGATACAATCGCCCTGTCCGACGTTAATCATATGTACCTGCAATTCACCGTCGGCAATCACTGTCGGAGCGTCGTCGCCTTTATTATTTGCACCGCCTGAATTTTCATCGCGATGCAAAATAGAATAATATATCCATTCGTCTACCTGATTTTTAAAATCGATATTAGTAGTGTAAACAACGGCAAACACTATTGCCGCAATCAAAATAATCGCTACTATCGTTAACGCCAATGCAAGCGCCGTTTTCTTTTTCATTTTTACTCCTGCTACTTTTACGTTTGTTTTTCCGACCTCAACAAGCGGTCTTTCATCATTGCCCTTGCTATCTGCGTTCGCTCTTGTCGATTTGCTCGACGAGCTCTTTGCAGAACCCTTGGTGCTCTTTGTGGTTTTTCCCGAATTTTTACCGGTCGAAGTAGTCTTCTTTTTGGTTTCGGATTTGTTGTTTTCTTCTCCTTTCGCCATTGCAACCTCCGCTTTTTCTATTGTATTCAAATTTTAAAAAGGTGACACTACTGCCACCCTTTTTTTTATTTTTTCAAGTCAAGAACAGCCTGCTTAAATTTAGCCATGGCTTTGATTACGTTTTCTCTGTCGCCGAAAGCGGTAAGTCTTAAATATCCCTCTCCGTGTTCGCCGAAACCTACGCCCGGCGTGCCGGCAACTCCGTATGACAAAAGGTAATCGAAAAATTCCCAAGACCCCATGTTTTCAGGGCATTTAAGCCAGATATACGGAGAATTTTTTCCGCCGATGTACCAGATGCCGAGTTCGTCAAGAACTTCCATCATGACTTTTGCGTTTCCGAGATAATGTTTGATATTTTCTCTCGTCTGTTTATATCCTTCTTCGGTAAATACGGCTTCCGCTCCCTTTTGAATAATATAAGAAACGCCGTTGAATTTCGTCGTCTGACGGCGAAGCCATAACTTGTTCAATTTCGTATCTTCTCTGACAAGCTCGTCAGGCACAATCGTATAACCTAATCTAGTTCCCGTAAAACCTGCCGTCTTTGACAACGAGCATATTTCGATAGCGCAGGTCTTAGCTCCTTCGATTTCAAAAATGGACGTAGGAAGATCTTTATCCGTTATAAACGCTTCGTACGCGCTGTCGAATAAAATTATCGCTCCCTTTTCGTTTGCATAATCAACCCATGCTTTAAGCCCTTCTTTATCGTAGACAGCTCCCGTAGGATTGCACGGAGAACAAATGTAAATAATATCCGCATCTACGCTGCTATCAGGCAAAGGAAGGAAATTGTTTTCAAGATTGCCTTCGTAAAACTTTACCTTTCTGCCTGCCATAACGTTCGTATCGAGATAGACGGGATAAACTATATCGCTCATCAAAACCGTATTGTCGACGCTGAAAATGTCGAGAATGTTTCCGAGGTCGCTCTTTGCACCGTCGGAAATGAAAATCTCAGACGGTTTAACGACAACGCCTTTTCCCTTATAATATTCGGCGATTTTATCTCTCAAAAACGCATAACCCTGCTCGTCGCCGTAACCTTTAAAGGTTTCTTTTGCGCCCATTTCCTGCGACGCTTTTTTAAGCGCTTCTACAACAATCTCAGGAAGAGGCAACGTTACGTCGCCAATTGACAAACGGATAATCTCTTTGTCGGGATTTTTTTCTTTGTCTTCTCTGATTTTTCTTGCTACCGTGCTGAAAAGATAACTTTCATTGATATTGTGATAATTTGAATTTATTTTCATATTTACCTCTTTATTCCCATTCTATTGTCGCAGGCGGTTTGCCGGAAATATCGTAAACCACTCTCGATACGCCGTCCACTTCGTTTGCGATTCTCGAAGCAACCTTTTCAAGTACTTCGTGCGGTACTCTGCAACATTCCGCAGTCATAAAGTCGCTTGTCACAACCGCTCTCAATGCGAGTATATAATCATACGTACGGCTGTCGCCCATAACTCCGACGGAACGCATATTCGTCAATACAGCAAAATATTGATTCGCTTTTACGTTTGCGGCTTCCATTTCGCCCGTAAATATTGCGTCGGCCTCTCTTAAAATTTCAAGTTTTTCTTCGGTTATATCGCCAATAATT
>JBJETY010000022.1:0-11287 GCA_051883555.1 Christensenellales bacterium
GAAACCGTTCTGATTGCATACGGAAATTCTTCTTCACTTGGCAAAACAGGTTCCAAGCTGCGTTCCGCAAGAGCACCGTGACCGATTTCACGACGTCCAGGAGTTTTGAGCGGTTTTGCTTCTCCCGTAGAATAGCCCGGCATATTGTACTGATGCATATATCTCTTATAGCAATCGTCGTCTAAACCTTCGAGCTTCTGAACTTCGCTTATCGTACCTAAGGTACAAGTTGTCATAGCCTGAGTCTGTCCTCTCGTAAATACTGCGCTGCCGTGAACTCTAGGGAGCATTCCGACTTCACACCATATAGGGCGGATTTCCGTAAGTTTTCTGCCGTCAGGACGAACGCCGTCGTTCAAAATCTTTGCACGAACCTTTTCTTTTTTCAAATAGTACAAAGAGTCGAGAATAAATTTCTTTTTCTTTTCGATATCGTTCCATTCGTCGGCAAAGTGCTCTAAAACGTCGTTGTTCAATTCCTCTTCGCGGCTGTCTCTTTCATATCTGTCAAACGCTTCGAGAACGTAATCCATCTTTTCGCTTGCATATGCTCTGACCGCCGTATCGATTTCTTCAGGGATTTTTTCAAGCTCAATATTTGCTTTAGGCTTTCCGATTTCTTTCTGAATAGATTCGATAAACGCAACGATTTTCTTGATTTCTTCGTGACCAAACATAATAGCGCCGAGCATTTCTTGTTCGGTAATTACGCTTGCGCCTGCTTCAACCATCATTATAGCGTCTTTCGTACCTGCAAGAGCAAGATTAAGTCTTGACTTTTCACGCTGTTCGCAGTCAGGGTTGATAACGTATTTGCCGTCAACCATACCGACGATAACCGAACCCGTAGGGCCTGCAAAAGGAATATCGGAAATCGAAAGAGCGATTGAGGAACCGACCATACCCCATACTTCAGGAGGATTGTTAGTATCCACGCTGAGAACGGTAGCTATAACCGTTACGTCGTTATAAAATCCCTTTGGAAAGAGCGGACGAAGCGGACGGTCGATAAGTCTTGACGTAAGAATTGCCTTATCGGAAGGTCTGCCTTCTCTCTTTTTGAAACCGCCCGGTATTTTACCGACGGCATACATTTTTTCTTCAAAGTCTACTCCGAGCGGAAAATAATCCATTCCTTCTCTCGGTGCTTTCGCCATTGTGGCGTTAACCATAACCGCCGTATCGCCGCAACGAACGATACAAGAGCCGTTTGCTTGCGAGCAATAAGCTCCCGTTTCAACAATAACTTCTTTCCCGCCTATTGTTGTTTTGAAAATTTTCTTTTCCATGTTTTCTCCTTTCTGGTTATTCTCATCATAACCTATTTTTTATATACGATTCACATATATACAGTTAATGCACAAAAAAAGGGGCAATTATAGCCCCTGTTTTTTACTTTCTGAGTCCTAATTCGTTAATTAAAGCTCTGTATCTTTCGATATCAGTCTTTTTAAGGTACTCTAAAAGGTTTCTTCTTTGTCCAACCATCATAAGCAAACCTCTGCGGCTGTGATGGTCTTTTTTATGAACCTTCAAATGTTCCGTAAGTTCGGCAATGCGTTCCGTAAGCAAAGCGACCTGAACTTCAGGTGAACCCGTGTCGCCTTCTTTACGACCGAATTTCGTTATAATTTCTTGTTTTCTTGCTTTATCCATTTTTTACTCCTCCTGTGGATAATTAATTCGCTTCAATCAATGTAAAGCCTCGGAGATTGGCTTAACTTTGAAAGAGTACTGTAAGATTTTACCACATCGCATTTAAATTGTAAACCGAATGACAGCCCAATTTTAAAATTTATAAATATATTTTGTAGACATATTTTGTCGACGCTTTATTATATTTTGTCTGCCGTTTTATCTGCGCACAATTTGCCGCTATATACGTTTTCGGCTGGCTGAATTTATAAATTTCCCGCCGCAAAGGCAATCGACGATTTCAAACTTTACTCTATATTTTGAGAAACTTTAAAACTTCTCTATGAGAAACTTTGAAACTTCTCTATGAGAAACTTCGAAACTTCTCTATGAGAAACTTCGAAATTGCTCTACTGAAATTTATTTGATTTTGTACGATTTATTTCTTTTCCCAAAATTCCAGCTGTCCGTTCAACATTTCGTCGAATCTGGCGACGTAATCCGAAGGCTCTTTACAATTAGCCTGTCGCTCAATAAGATTTTTGCTTTTTGTAAATTTCTTAGATATCGCACCTGCGCCCGCTGCCATAATCGACGTATCTTCTTCCATAATGTCTACGTTATATACGCAAAACTTTTTAGGTTTGGAATACCCTACGTTTTCAAGATTTCCTGACGTATATTTTTGTCTGTACATATAATAAGGCATATATCCCTTTGCCGTAAGTTTGAAATATGCATAATCGACCATCTGTGCAGCTATCGCCATATCCGTCTTTTCGTATCCGTCGGTTTTTAACTTCGAGCCGTTTTTTAAATATAAAGTATGGACGGTTATATTTTCGGGATTTAATTCTATAGCTTTATCGACGCTGTTTTTAAAATCGTCAAAGGTTTCACCGGGGAGCATTGCTATCAAGTCCATATTGACGTCAAACTTTTTTCTGACGATATTATAAGCATTGTAAACGTCCTCAACGGTATGAGCTCTTCCGATAGCGTCAAGAGTTTTTTGATTGAACGTCTGCGGATTGACCGACACTCTCGTAACTTTTGCTCTTTTCATAACTTTTACGACTTCTTTGTTTATGGTATCGGGTCTACCCGCTTCAACAGTAAATTCCTTTTGTCTGAAATTAAGCAAAGAAAGAATTTCTTTAAGATTTTTTGCGCCGAGCGACGTAGGAGTTCCACCGCCGACGTATACGGCTCTGACTGTAAGCCTTCTTTCTTTAACAAGCCTTTTTATCTGCATTATTTCCTTTTTCAAACAATCGATATAAGGACGGATAACGTCTTTTTGTTTGGAAATAGGTCTCGAAATAAAACTGCAATATGCGCAACGCGTCGGACAAAAAGGAATATTCACAAAAACGTCGATTTCACTGTCGGGATTTGTATTCCTAATAAATCTTTGATTGTTTACCACGCTTTCGATTAAATGGACTTTTTCTCCGTAAACCGAAAATTCCTTCAAAAAAATTTCTTTTGCGTCAACGCCCAACTCCAAGAAATATTTAGTAGGTCTTATACCGGTAAGACAACCGTACGGCAAACTTGTTTTGGACAAAAAACAAAGTGTACGATAAAGCGCAACTTTAAGATGCCGCTTTACCTGCCTTTTTAATTCCATCTCGTTTTTCGCATCAAGAATAAACGTATAAATCTTTTTAAATTTATCAAAAAAATCGCTCGTCAAAACAACTTTTAATTCATCGTTATCGATGTCGGCTTCCAATTTCAAATAATTGTCGTCCCCTTCCGTCACGTGCGGATAAAAGGCTCTGAACAATTCCCTCAAATCGCTGTCGTAATTCGGTTGGTTATGCGAAAAATTAAGTTTCATTTTATCTCCGAGTCTGTGTGAACAACTAATTCTTGTAAAATAAAATAAAATCGTTTTTGACGTAACGAGTTTGGCGTAACGATATTATATAGTATTTTTCTTTATAAAGCAACAGCAAATCATTTACATTTAAACTATTATACTTAAAAATTAAAAACATTTTTAAACGTAAAACTATTTTGACGCTATATTTTCCGCTATAAAATTTGATTATTACCATATAAAATTTTAATTATGATTTTACAAATAAGCGGAAACGTTTTAGAGAATTTAAAAAATTTGAAATTAAATTTCAGTATTCTCGTTTCGTGGTTAATAAGGCGGACTATTCAAAATTAATAGGATTAATGTTTCTCTCTTCTGAAAGAGTCGTCGCCTCGCCGTGACCGGGAAATACCTTATAATCGCCGCTCAATGCAAACAGCTTATTTACTATCGAATCTTTCAGTTCGACAAAATTTCCGTCGTAAAAATCGTATCTGCCGTAAGAGCCGTTCATCAGCGTATCGCCGCTGAAAAGGACGTCGCCCGCTATATAACAAATACCGCCTTTAGAATGTCCGGGGGTCCATATAGTTTTAACTTCGATTCCGCAAATATCCAGCGTTTCGCCGCCGTCAAGAAGCACGTCGGCTTTTACCGGATTTAGTTTTACTCCCGCAAGAGACGCCATACTGCGATAACTGTTCAGCTTATCTTCGTCAAGTCTGTGGCAATAAACTTTTGCGCCCTTGCTTTGAAGAAAACTTGCCCCGTTAATATGGTCAAAATGTCCGTGCGTAAGAAGAACGGCCTCGATTTTTACGTTGCGGCGTACTCCTTCAAGATAAAGTCCGTCTCCGTCGTCGCCCGGGTCCACGATAAACCCTTTGTCGCCCTCGTAAACCAAATAGGTGTTTGTGCCTATAACGGACGTCAGAAAAGCTTCTATTTGCATAGTTATCTCCTTATGGCTAAAATTCCTTGAAGCGATAAAAGTTTCCTTGTCAACTCGTCAAGTTCGGTAGTCTTTTTAATTTCAACCGTCACGACAAGTTCCGCCGTGTCGTCTTTTTTGTTAAGAATTACGTTTAACGCGCAAATCTGCATCTTTAAAGCCGCAATGGCAGCCGTAACGGACGCTAACATTCCCGATTTGTTTTCGCAAGAAATTTTAATAGTCGCCTGATAGCTGTCTTTAATGGCAAAAGTATCCCAGGTAGCTTCGATAAGCCTTTCAGGTTCCATTGACTTAAGGTTAGGACAATCTGCCCTATGCACGGATACGCCTCTGCCTCTCGATATATAACCTACGATTTTATCACCCGGAACAGGCGAACAACAATGAGAAAGTCGCACGGAAAAATCCGCAAAACCTTTTATCAATACGCCGCTTTTCGACGGATGTTGACGCTTCTCTTCCTTTTCATGCACAAATTCGCCGTCGTTTAACGGTGCTTTTGCCGCAACTTCGTGAGCATGCGCTTTGAACATATCGATAAGCTTTATAAGCACTTGGTTGGTCGTAATACCACCGTATCCGACAGCCGAATAAAGGTCGTCAAGCGTTGCACACGACTGACGTTGAAGAAGATTTTCAAGCGCGTTTGGAGTCTGCATCAAATCGGAAAGACTATACCCGCGGTGACGCGCTTCACGCTCTAACATATCCTTTCCGCGTTTGACGTTTTCTTCTTTCATTTCGCGTTTGAAATACGACCTGATTTTCGATTTAGCAGAAGCGGTATGAGCAAAACTGAGCCAGTCACGGCTAGGTCCTTTCGACGCTTCAGACGTGAGAATCTCAACAATGTCTCCGTTTTGCAACGCAGTTGACAGCGGTACGATTTTTTTGTTTATCCTTGCCCCTACGCACTTATTGCCGATTGCCGAGTGAATCTTATAAGCAAGGTCGATAGGCGTTGAGCCTTCAGGCAAGTCGTAAACGTCACCTTTCGGCGTAAAAACGAATACTTCGTCGTCAAAAACGTTAATTTTAACGGAATCCATGAAATCCCGAGCGCCAACGACGTCTTTTTCGGCGTCCATAACTTCGCGAAGCCATCTTACCTTTTCGTCCAAAACGGTATCAGCAGTGCTCGTTCTGCCCTCTTTGTATTTCCAGTGGGCGGCGACGCCGTATTCTGCGATTCGATGCATTTCTTTCGTTCTTATCTGAACTTCGAACGTCTTTCCGTATTGAGTCATAACGGTCGTATGAAGAGACTGATAGTTGTTCGCTTTCGGTACGGCAATATAGTCTTTTACTCTGTTAGGAATAGGCTTCCACATAGTATGAATCTGACCGAGCATCGTATAACACTCTTTAATGTCGTTTACGATAATTCTTACGGCAAGCAAATCGTAAATCTGGTCGATATCGATATTCAAATTACGCATCTTTTTGAATATGGAATAAAAATGTTTAGACCTGCTGCTTACTTCGCCGTCTATACCCAATTCATCGAGTTTGGCATGAATTTGCGAACAAATGTTATTCAAAAATTCTTCACGCTCGGAATTATTTTCCTTAACGTAATTTACGATATAATTATACTCTTTAGGATAAATATAGCTCATTGCTATATCTTCGAGTTCGCATTTAAAAAAGGAAATACCGAGTCTGCCTGCAAGGGGCGCATAAATTTCCAAAGTTTCTTTTGCTATCGACTGTTGCTTTTCAGGCGGTTGAAAAGAAAGCGAACGCATGTTATGCAATCTGTCCGCAAATTTAATTATGATAACTCGGAGGTCTTTTGCCATGGCAAAAAACATCTTCCTGAAATTTTCCGCCTGTGCGTCTTCGGAAGTCGAAAATTTAAGCTTGTCAAGTTTTGTTACGCCCTGAACGAGTTGCAAAATTTCATCGCCAAACTCTTCCGAAATCTGTTCGGCAGTTACAGGCGTATCTTCAAGCACGTCATGCAAAAACGCCGCAATAGTGGTTTGCGCGTCAAACCCTATTTCAGCCACAATCTGAGCGACGGCTGCCGGATGAGTTATATACGGCTCGCCGCTTTTTCTCACCTGCCCTTCATGAGCGACGGAGGCAAATTCATACGCCTTTTTTATCTGCTCATAGTTTTCGGGAAAATAATCTTTAAGTTTTTCGATATCAAACATTTATCTCCTTAATAACCCGATAAGTCGGCGACTTGTCTAAGTCGGTTTTTATATCTGCAATATTTATAATACCCTTTTCGTCAAACGAAATCAAGGTCAACTCCTGAAAAATCTGCAAAGATGCTAAAAAATAATATTCGTCTATAGCCGTCTGCTGCATAATTTCCGATTGAATCTTCGAAGTCAATTTCATTCCCCTCTTACGCCTTAATGCCGAAAAAACGTTAAGCAACTTTTCTCTGGTTACGTGCGGACAACGCTGAATAAACGCTTTGTCGTATAAATATGCGTCGGTAACTGACGCGGCTTTTAATAACGACTGTCCGATAGGCGCTTCAAAAAAATATACCCTGTTAAAGACGGAAAAATCAAAATCAGCATTCGGACAAAGCACTATCTGATTCTGCGGACTGCTGCTTGCTCTTTTGCCTATTCCGATAAGCAAACGGTCAAAATTGGCAACGTTGTTCTGTATAAGTTCAAGTCCCGCATTAGAGAAAGCAACGTACAAACTTCCGAACTCGCCGCTGTGTATTCTATCCGTCTTTTTTATGCAAGAATAAACGTCGTGCTTTTTAATATCGCTTTCATCGATATCGAGCTTTTTCATTATTTCCGTTTTAAACGCCGTTTCAACCGCCGTAAAATTACGTTTGTTTTCCGCCGCTACGTTCTCTTCTCCGCTTTCCGAGGTATATTCGTCCGCTCTGCCCGTTTTAAAAGAATCCAAAGCGGCAACGTTAAGCGCATTGTCGGACAAATTCATATCTTCAACAAAAACGTCTTTAATTGCAAGTTGAGCGGATACCTCATTCTGAAAAACGGAACGGGATAAATTGACGATAAACTGTGAACGGCACTGCGCCATAAACCTTTCGTCCCATTTATAAAAACCAATCAACTCATTATTGCCGACTTTTACTTTTATATGCTCGCTCCTGCCAAGCCGTGTAAATTTTAAACCGTCGGCGCATATTCTGAAAACGGGCTTCGGGTTGCCGAAACCTGTCGGTTCCAGCTTTTCAAGTTCGGCGGCAAAATCGAGAAGCGGCTCTTTTATATCCAGATCCAAATCATAAAAAGTCTTGTCGTAAAAGGTATTTTTATCGAGCGTCGACAACTCCTTATTTAACAATTTTTTTACGGTTTCGAATTCGGACTTTACTATAGAAAGACCTGCGGCAAGACTATGTCCGCCAAAAGTTACGTAATGACCGTCAAACTTTTTCAAAACGTTAAACACGTTAATGCCGCTTATGCTACGACTACTGCCTTTCAAAATCCCGTCCTTTTCGGCAAATAACAACGTCGGACGGTTATATCTTTCGACAAGTCGAGACGCCGCGATACCCAATATCCCAGCTTCCCATTTGTCGCTTGACAAAACGATAAAATTCAAATCATCGAAATGATTTCCGAAAAGCATCTTTTCGCAATCGGATACAACCTCATCGCATTTCCGTTGTCTTTGCACGTTGTCGGCTGTCAATTCTTCCGCAATTCGGTGAACGATAAAATAGTCGTCGGATAAAAACATTTCTACCGCTTTCATAGCGGTATCCATTCTGCCTGCGGCGTTTATTCTCGGCGCAACCTTATACATGATTTCGTATGCGTTTACGTTTTCGCTGACCAGCTCTTTTATGGCTAGCGAAGGTTTTTTTCTCATTTTTGCGATTCCTAAAGAGGCAATAATCCTGTTCTCGTTTACAAGCGGAACGATGTCGGCAATCGTAGCTATTGCCGCAATATCAACGTACTGCAACGCACTTTTACGCCCCATCAACGCTTCGGAAAGTTTCAAAGCAACGCCCGCACCGCAAAATTCATAAAACGTTGTCCGCTTGACTTTGGGATTTACGACTATGCAATCAGGCAACTCGTCCTGCGGCTCATGATGGTCTGTTATAATCGTATCTATTCCTCTCGCTTTCAAAAACTCGACTTCGTTGACAGCCGTTATGCCGCAGTCGACCGTTATAATCAAATCGACTTTGTGCTTAGCAAGAATTTTTTCCAAAACGGCAACGCTCATACCGTAACCGTCGTTATTTCTGTCGGGGACAAAATAGTGTAAAGACGAAATTTTATCGATTAAAGTTTTATACAATATCGTAATCGCACAAATGCCGTCGCAGTCGTAATCGCCGTAAATTAAAATGCTTTCTTCATTTTGAATTGCCTTATTAATTCTTTGAACGGCTTCACTCATACCTTCGATATCGAAAGGATTTATCATATATTCAGGCGAAGGATTTAAAAACTCGTTTATATTATCATCGCCTTCTATGCCTCTTGCACGCAAAATTTGCAAAAATCTTTGCGACAAATTCAGACAAGATAAAACTTTGGTTTCTTCGGTTTTTTTCACGCATTCAATTCTCATATGAAAATTATAATATAAAAATCAATCTTTTTAAAGCGTTTTACAAAATTTAAACGCATTGCAAAGATTTAATTTGTTATCGCCATACTTTTATCCGAATTTTAGCGGCAAAACTGCGTCTGCATTTTAAATTCGCCGATTATCATAAAAGCATAGTTTCCAACCGCTATTACGTTTTTTTTGCAATATAAAAATTGCAATATAAAAGAAAAGAGCAAATACGATAATCGCATCTGCTCTTCTCTTTTAGTATAACCGATTTTATTTTTCCTTGTCGCAAACGGTTTATCTGTGTTTTAAACCTAAAAACCGTTATCGCTTTATTTCATTTCCCCGTTAGGGAAAACCAAATCGGAAATGCATTCCGCATTATTTAATCATGCTGATACTTGCAACCTTTTCTGCACTGACTGTGATTTTAAATACGTTGGTGTGCGTATCGCTTTCTATAGTATATCCTGCAGGTACAGCCGAAGTATCGAGCAAAAACTCACCGGTGCCGTTAGAAATTCCTATTTCAAAGACGTCTTCTCCTAAAGTAAACTGCATATTTCCTTTTCCAATTTGTGGACTTACCCAGAATGAGAAGTCTGCGTTTTGTTCGACTATAAAATAATCTTCAAGTTGACCATCAACAGCCAAAGATATGTCGAGCACGCTATCTTCGAAAGAATAAATCGATTTATTGGTTTCACCGCGTAAAATTCTGATTTTCTTTATACCTTCGATTGAATCGTAATTTTCCCAAAAAATGTCATAATCGTTGATGCCCGATAAAGGCGCAAAATCGAGATTGTAATTATTAATCAATAATGCCCCTGTGACACCGTTATCATACCATTTGTAAAGGTCGATTACGACGTTGTCGCCATTGTCCGTAAACGTTAATTCGCTATTAAAGCTATCTCTGAAACACTTTTCAAACATGCCTATGCTTTTTAACTTCATAACTAACGAAGGAAGAGCAACTTTAAGTTTTATGCTGTTTGCCGAAATGACGTTTTCAAGCGAGATTTCGTTATTTTTTGCAGGATATTCCGTGCCGTCGATTATATAGGTTAAATTTTCCTCTCCGATTGCCATTGAATAGAATTTTACATATTGTTTTAACTTATAATTTGCAGCAGTATTTTCAGGATATTCATATTTAGTGCCTATTCCGACAGTAACGTCGTTATCGTACAAAGTAACGGTATAAACGGTTTTTAAAGCCTTATCATCGAAGTCGACTTTAATCTCGCTTTCGATACCGGAAGTAGTTTCACAATCGAATTTTACGAATTCATAACCAAACATACTGACGTCTTTGCCAGATTCGTTCGACTCGTTTATCTTCCAGACGCTTATCTGAAGCTGTTGAGTCTGTTTTAAGTTTCCGAGCTTGTTTTTAAACTCTGTGCTTTCAATCAATGAAGATAATCCGAAAAGAGAATATTCGGCAGTGCCGTCAAGAGTTTCATCGCCTTCCAATTTTAAATTGAATCTCAATTTGCCGGTGTCGCCATAGGTTGAAGCTGCTTCATAAACCAAAAGGCTCAAAGAACCGCTTTTGAGAGCGGTAGAACCTAAAAATTCAACAGTAATGCTTCCGTTTACCGTGCCTAAACTTGCATAATAATATTCACTTTCTGCGTTATCTGCGTCTCTAACGAAATCGATAACTTTTCCGTTTGCCTTTATCTGCAAATCTCCGATATCATATCCTTTCTTGAGCCATAAGAAAACAAAACCTTCTTCACCTTTTTCAAGCGTATATCTCATATTTTCGCCCACATCGCCGCTCGTTGACCAACCGGACGTAGTATTAGACACAAAGATACATTCAACACCTTCGATGAAATTTTCTTTTTCAACCGGAACGCCGTTGACGTAACAAGTATCGTCCGAATCGCCATTACATGCAACGAAAACAAGACAAGTAACCAAGCATAAAGCTATGACTAAAAACAATAGACCTTTTTTCATTTTCTCTCCTTTTAAAAACTTACGTTTTTTGAAATTGTATCTAAGCCGAATAAAACACTTACCGCAAAATTTAAAACTACAATCCGTAGCAAGCGCATATTTGCTTAGACAATATTATTAAAGCACAATTTTCAATATTTGTAAATATCTAAAGGCAATTTATTTAAAAATAAATACTATTTACGTCGTTTCGCTACGCTATTTTAATGTAATTTTTGTAATTTTGAAACCAAATAGTTTGATTATCTTACACAAATGTTTGATTGCTTTTTAATAACGCTTTGATTGTTTAAAATACCGTTTGATTGTCTTTAATAACTTTTGATTGCTTAAAATATCGTTTGATTGTCTTT
>JBJETY010000023.1:0-11279 GCA_051883555.1 Christensenellales bacterium
CCCCCTCAATCTCCTTCTGCGGAGTAAGGGCTGCAACGGAGTCAACGACGATAAGGTCAACAGCGCCGCTTCTGACAAGAGTTTCGACGATATCAAGCGCCTGCTCGCCGTTGTCCGGTTGAGATACGTAAAGATTGTCTATGTTTACGCCAAGATTTTTTGCATACGTCGGATCAAGAGCATGTTCTGCATCGATAAACGCAGCCGTGCCGCCGTTTCTTTGGACTTCGGCAACTACGTGAAGTGCGACGGTAGTTTTGCCTGAAGATTCAGGTCCGTAAATTTCGACTATTCTTCCTTTCGGAATTCCGCCGATACCCAAAGCAAGGTCAAGAGTCAAGCAACCTGTCGAAATTGCTTCGACTTCTGCGCTTCCGCTCTCACCGAGACGCATTATAGCGCCCTTTCCGAAATCTTTTTCAATTTTTGCCAACGCTTCAAGTAAAGCCGCCGGTCTGTCATCAGTTTCTTTTGCCATATCTTCTCCTTTTAATATAAAGATAATATCATAAAAACGAATTTTAATCAATCAAATGAATATTCGCCATCGAAATAAACCGCAACCTTTTCTCGCTACTTTTTAAACTCAAAAGTTTTATTAGCAACGTGCACAAAAGCTATGGCAATATCAACAACAATTATGCATTGTATTGATTTGCGTTTTGTTTAAGTCCATAAAGTACTAAGCACAAAACAACGATTTTCGCTTTACTGTGCTTATTATATAGCGCTTTTTAAAATTTGCTGTCCATAATTTTGTACTGAAACAAATTTATGAAAAATCGCCTTGAATATGCGTCGTCATATTAATTATATTGAAATTAAATCCTGATTAAAGGTAGAATGCTTGTTTAACTGCCGTCGTCATAAATAAAATCAGAAAAAATCAAAGCAGAAGTATATTCCCCTGCAAATATCTTACCAGATAAAAAAGAGCGAGATTTGTAGTTTTTTCTCTGATTTCGTTTCTGTCGCCGCTAAGTCGATGTTCGAATACCGGAATAAAATTGCCGCGTCCTACAGCAACGTAAACAAGTCCAACATCCTTTCCTTCCGACTGTGAAGGTCCGGCAACTCCCGTGGTAGACAAAGCTATCGTAGTTTTACCGACGATAAGCCCTTCCACCATTTCCACCGCAGTTTCTTTGCTGACAGTACCGAATTTATCTATAGTGTGTCTGTCAACTCCGCAACGAACGATTTTTGACAAAGCGTCGTAACAGACGATTCCTTCAAAAAAGTTCTCGCTTATGCCCGCAACCGAAACGAGCCTTGCGGCAATAAGTCCGCCTGTAAGACTTTCCGCAGTTGAGAGAACGGCTTTGTTCGTTTTGAGCAATTTTGCCGCAATTACCTCGAGCGGCATATCGAATGTCGAATATACGTTATCTTTTAAATCGTTTGCCATATAACTTGCCGCAATTGCTTGTGCGTTGTCGTCGCCATGAACGCTCGACAGCTCGATCTTTGCGTCGAGATTACGCTCAAAAACCGAAACGTTGAATCCCTTTTCACGATAAGGCAAAACTTTTTCTTCGATTTCTTCTTTTGTCAATCCGCAAAGTTTTATGACGTTTGCCATTATTCACCTCTGGCGTCGGAAAGTAACCGATTAAATTCCTGTTCGTCTATCACAACCTTAATCCCGTCGTCAGTCTTTTCCGAAATGCCTAAGACTTCTATTTTCGACAATATATTGTTTATCGTTATGCTGCCGATTTTGAACTTCTTCTTAACCGATTCAAAATCCAAGATATTTCCTTCAATAGCATAATGAAGCACATCAAAGAACTTTGGAGGAAAATCCGCATTTTTAACTTTGTATTCGCTCTTCTGAATACTGTCAAGTTCTTCCTTTATTTCTGAAAATACGTTCCTGTTTTTAACAATATAATGAACGCCGGATATTATCGCCAACACCGCGCCGGCATAATAAATAATCTGTCCTGCATAATTGCAAAAAGTTCCTATCGGCGCCAAAATCAATACCGCTACCGAAACGTCGAGAAAAACCGTTTTTGCTTTTCCGAATACGTCGGCGGCAAGAACGACTCCTCTTTCGACCGCTATAGTTCTGAAAATTCCGATTATCAATTCTCGTGAAATTACAAATCCTGAAAGAAGCGAAAAAACTAAAGCCGCATTAGGATATAAACTGTCGAAAACGTCTTTAGCCGTCCACATAATCAAAAAAAGCATGATTACCACGACAACTTTATCTGCCAACGGATCTAAAAATTTGCCGAGATTCGACACGGTTTTAGTCTTTCTGGCAATAGTCCCGTCTATAAAATCCGTTGCGCACAAAACGCTGAAAGTTACGCAACTTGCAATCAGAAATTCATTTCGATACGGCAAAAAAAATGCCAGAACGTATAATACTGCGGCAGGAAAAATTAAGAAAATTCTTGCTACGGTTATTTTTGTTGCTAAATTCATTTTAACCTCCCGATTAAATCTAATCCTGACGTATCGGAAATTTCTATCGGATATATCTGTCCGACGTCAAGCGGTTTGTCAGCCGAGAAAAAAATCTGATTATCAATGTCAGGCGCCTGAAACGCCGCTCTTCCCACAAACAGCTGTTTGTCATAATCTATATTTTCATAAATTACGTCAAGCGTTTTTCCGATATGTTTGCAGTTTTCGTTTTTTATTACGTCGGCCTGAATATCTATAAGTTTTGCCAATCTCTTTTTAATCGTTTTATCGCAAACTCTGTCAGGTAATTTTTCGGCAGGCGTACCTTCTTCTAACGAATATCCGAAAAATCCTGCGTAATCGATTTTGTATTCTTTTATAAAATCGCATAATTTTCTAAAATCGCTTTCGGTTTCCGTAGGAAATCCAACGATAAAAGAACTGCGGATTGTGATGCCCTTTTGTTTGATTTTCGTAATAAGTTCTTTAGTGTATTCCTCTGTCGTGTGTCTTCCCATCAATTTAAGGATTCTTGAATCGATATGCTGAAACGGAATATCCATATATTTGACAACTTTGTCTTTTTCGGATACGTAATCGATTAACTCGTCGTCAACCATTTCCGGTTCTAAGTACATAAGTCTTATCCATTTAAAATCCAATTCACAAAGTTTATCGAGCAGAGCAATCAGCGAACGTTTGCCGTATAAATCTATGCCGTAACGCGTAACGTCCTGAGCTACCAGAATCAGTTCTTCAACGCCGCTATCTGCCAACTCTTTAGCCTCTTCAACCAAGTCTTCCATCTTTTCGGAACGGTATTTACCTCTGATTGACGGTATAGCGCAATAAGTACAATGATTATCACATCCGTCGGCGATTTTAAGATAGGCATAATGATAAGGCGTCGTTAATACTCTTTTGCCGTAATATTTATCGCACGAACGGTATATATCGTTTTTGTCAAAAGATATACCGTCAATAAAATCGCATAACATATCGTAATCCGCGATTCCTAAAAACAGGTCGACCTCCGCAAGCAATTCAGACAATTCGCTTTTGTATCGTTGAGGGAGACATCCCGTTACTATAACCTTTGTGCCGTTTTTCTTTTTGTATTCGAGCGCGTTAAGAATTTCATCTATCGACTCGTTTTTTGCACTTTCGATAAATGCGCACGTATTAATGATTATAATATCCGCCTCTTCTTCGTGGTCAACCAATTCATGACCTTTTTGAACAAGTCGGGATAACATTTTTTCCGTATCTACTCTGTTTTTATCACACCCTAAGGAAATTGTACCTATTTTCATAATTTACCTTTTACGACTTTCAAATCGATTTATAAATACAGCTTATAAACCTATACAGCTTATAAACTTATACAGCTTATAAACTTATACAGCTTATAAACCTATTTTATCGGTAGCTAAACGAACGCAACGTTGCAATCAGCGTTAAAATTTAATAGCCTATTCCACACTCTAACGAGCTATTCGTTAGCTCTGCCGCATTTTCCGTTCCAAACGTTTTTAATAAACGGAATTCGTAATTTCTTCCGTCCCTATAAAATCAAAATCGCTGTTTTCATAGAGATATTCTATCAAAGTTTCAATTTCTCTACCGCTTACAAACGCGCCCTGCAATTTTGCGGCTTTTTTGTCAACTGACTTTTTAAAAAGCATCTGTCCGCTTCCTGCAAGATTCATTGCTTCGTCCGTGCCGATTACTAATTGACTTTCGGCCGCACTTTGCGTTTTAAACAAAACTTTTGTTGAAAAACAAGACAACACGTTTTCGCTAAGCGTTGCGGAATTAATCTGCTTCGTATTGAAAACTATATGTATTCCGACGTCGTTTGAAAAACCTTTAAGCGTATTTAAAGCAGCTTCAATTTTACCTGCGTTTCTGCCACGCATTGCATATCCGATTTCATCAATAATTACTACGACTCTATACAAGCTCTTGCCCAAAGCTTTATATTCGTCAATATTCTTAACGCCTGCTTTTTCAAACAAAACGCTTCGGTTTTTAGCTTCGTTTACGCTCCAATTTAAAGCGGCTAAAACGTCGTCTTCGTTTTCAAGCACTTCGCCGTTTAACAAATGAGGCATACCGTTTAAAGCGGTAAATTCACACCCCATAGTATCGACAAGCACGAATCTCACTTCGTCGATAGAAGCATGATAGATAAGACTTACAATCAACGCTTGCAAAAAGCAACTTTTGCCCGTTGCGGTAAAACCTGCAACCAAAATATTGCCTATATCTTTTAAATCGCAAAAAGTCGTTTTACCGCCGTCGTCTGCGCCGACGACAAAAGATGTCGCAACAGCGTTTTTAAAATCATTGCTTTTTACGACGTCGGCAAGCCTTACCATATCGGTAAAACCTTTTTTTATCGTTATGCTTTCTTCCGAATCAATCAAATCAATCGGTGGGGCTATATAATTACTCATATATATCTCCTTTTTACGTTTTATCATTGCCCGTTTGTCAATGCCAAACTTATTACTTTATAACAATCGTTTTAAAGCAAGAGTTAAAACAGCCGTTAAAACTATGCGAGTAAGCCATAAAGCGGCCGCAAAATCCGCAACGGTCGCCATACGGTTTGCCGCTTACACAATTTGCCGCTTTCGGCGTAACGAATACACCTGTTTCAACCGTTTATGATTTTGCCTTAAATAACGTGATTATCGTTTTAAGTTTACGACTGAAAACTTCTTGCATACAGTGTATTTTAAGGCATAAATTTTCAAGTCGCCAAATCGAACACAACGACAAATCAGTCGTCATCGCCTTCGAATTCGGCGACAAGGTCGTCGTATTCTTCTTGCGTAATAGTTACCGGTCTTGCGCCGTTAGGTTTAGACGGAGGGCCGAAATAACCCATTCTTTCAATCTGGTCGTAAATTTTTCCCGCCTTAGGGAAACCTACGCCAAGCTTTCTTTGAAGCATCGATATACTAAGCGGAACGCCGTCTAATCCTATACGCAAAGCGTCGATAAGCTCTTGCGATATGGAGCTCTGTTTTTTAACTCCGCCGTTGTCCGACTGCGTTTCTTCCTTTTCGTCTTCTTTATAAATTTCGTCCTTAATCTTGCTGTCGTAAATGCAAGTGTTGTTCATCTTTAAGAAATCGACGACGTTTTTAACTTCAGACGTACTGATAAACGCTCCCTGCATACGAACGCTGCTTTTAAGTTTAGGATTCATATACAAAAGGTCGCCGTCGCCGAGAAGATTTTCAGCACCGCCAACGCCAAGCACCGTTCGGCTGTCGCCTTGCGTCGGAACTCTGAAAGCAATACGGCTTGTAAGATTGTTTTTAATCGTTCCCGAAACAACGTCGACGGAAGGTCTTTGCGTAGCGCAAATAAGGTGAATACCGACGGCACGGGCAAGTCTTGCAAGTCGGTCGATACAACTTTCAACCGTTTTGCTTCCCCTGTCCATAAGCTCTGCAAGTTCGTCGATGATGATTACAATTCTCGGCATAGGAACGAAATCGTCTTCCAATTTGCAAGCGTTATATTCTTCTATATCGCGATATCCGTTTTTATTGAAAAACTCTATACGTCTTTGCATTTCTTCAATGCCCCATTGAAGCGCTTTAATAGCCTTATCCGCGTCATAAATAATATCGTCAAGAAGCAAATGCGGAATGCCTTTATAAATCGAAAGTTCCGTACGCTTAGGGTCAATCATAATAAATCGCACGTCGTCAGGCGAAGCATGGAAAAGCATACTTACAATTAAAGTGTTTATGCAACAACTTTTGCCTGCGCCCGTCTGACCTGCAACCAACATATGCGGCAAAGAGCGTACTTCGCAAACATAATTCTTGCCGTAAATATCTTCGCCCAAAGCAAACGAAACAGGAGTTTTTGCATTTTCAAATTCCTGACTTTTTATGATGCTGCTTATTCTGACCATTCGGCGGTTTTTATTGGAAACTTCAACGCCAACAAGATTTTCGCCCGGAATCGGCGTTAAAATCTTAACGCTGATTTCAGCCATCTTCATAGCAAGGTCGTTTTCAAGCGATTGCAACCAGTTTATCGTCTTTCCTCGCGGCATTTCCTCAATCATAAGTCTGAAAAGGGAAAATGCAGGTCCGCATACGACGTCGACTATTTTTGCCTTTACGTTGAAATAAGCCAAAGTGGAAATGAGAGCTTCTTTCTTTTCTTCGATATCTTCTCCCGGTCCCGTTTTTATTTCAGGCGGTATAAGCAAATCGATAGGCGGAGCGACGTAAGGAGCACGTGGCTCGGTTTTTTCAATCGATTCTTCAATGGTAATCTGTGCCGTTCTGACCTTAGGGTCGTCGTTTTTACCTTTCTTTTTATTATGGCGTTCAAGATATTTACGTCTTTCCGCTTCAATTCTTTCCGCTTCTTCGTCTATTTCGGTTTCTTCACTTCTAAGCGCGCCGTTTGACGTTTCGCCCTGAGCGTGGTAAGCGATTCTGTCCGAATTAAAATCAGGATAATCGTCAGCTTCGTTTATCGCCCTATCCGTACCGTTCAAACCGTAGCCCGTTTCGTCAGCGTTTACGATATGATAATCCGACGCGTTTTCGACCTCTAGTACAGCTTCCGTTCTTAAAGAATTTCCTCCGCCGAAACCGCCGACTTTGCCGGCAAACGCGCCGAATCCGCGTTTTGCTTTTTCTTCAGCCGATATTCCGATATTGGATTCGCCCACCGAACGCCAACGGTTTCCGCCGTCCGTCTCTGATACGGAACTTGTAGAAACAATGCGGTTGTCCGACGGATTTGGTTTCAACACTTCGGCATTGATTCTTCCGCGTTCTACCGCCGCGCTGTATTCGTCAAGGTTAAGCGTGCGCGAAGTCGAAGTATCGCCTGTTGCGGCACGTTGTGCGTTTTCTTCGGCGGCACGCTTTGCGTTACGCTCTGCCTGACGGCGCTTTAACTCTTCCATTCGTTTCAGACGGTCACGCTTTACGTCTTCGCTTTGTCTACGCGCTTCCGCTTCTATATTTAACTGTTTTCCTCTTTCAGGGTCAGGTGCATACGTTTTCGGAGCAACGGATTCCGAATTATGCGGATTCGAATATACTCCCGTATCAGGATTAAGCGTAAAGTTGCTGGACTGAAGAGGTTTTAACTCGTCATAACCGATTCTACCGGACTCTTTCTTAGCTTCCCCGTCGTTAAACGGAACGTTTCCGACGTTAGAAACGCTAGTCGGCACAACCTGCACAGGCTGATATATAACGTTTGGTTGTACAAAAGGAACAGGTTGAACAGGGACGTATCCGTTCGGCGTCCAATTGTAATTTACCCCACCGAACTGTTGCGGTTGTGGATACAAATTATACTGAGGATTTACGACGTGACTTGCCGCATTATTATTTGAATATCCGCCCATATTCGTAACGTCGGAATATCCGCTCTGACCATACGGCGCACGATTATAAGCGTTTCCGCCCTGAGGATATCCGTTTTGCGGATAGCCTTCCCGTGTGTATGTTCCACCGTTTTGCGAATATCCGTTTGACGGATAATTGTCGTTATATCCGCCGTTATATGCGGTTTGTTCGCCGCTGCTCGTATGGCCGTTCGACGCAAATCCGCTCCGTATTTCCTGCCACGTCTGTTTGTTGGCACCGTAAAGATTTGCGGCAGGATAATTTAAATTGTTTGCGAAATTGTTAACTCTGCCATATTGTGAAGACACGTTTTGATAACCGTTCGGATTATCCGCCGAAACTCCGCCGTCTTGAGACTGACGATAATTTGGATTATATCCGCTTACGTGTTTATCGTTGAAATTTTTTACTTCGGCAAAGTTGTTTGAATTTTCTGTTCCTCTGTATGTCTCTACGCTGTGATAGCCGTTAGGATTTCCCTCTTGCATATCTACTTCATGCTTGGACGGAGTGAAACCGTTAAACTCGTTAACTACGGTTCCGCTCTGACCTGAAGACGGATTAAACGCAAAGCCTGCGCTTGTATTTTTTACGCCGTCACTTTGAGCGTTTGACGCCGCATTGTTATATTCGTTAAGTGATCCGTCGGATATATTATTCCTTGCCGCATTGTTTACGAATCCGGCATTATTGGCAGTAATTCCGTTTACCTTATTGTTTGTTTCGCCGTTGCCGACAACGCCCGTATTCCCATAGGACGCGGCTATCGGCTCGGACGGTTGAACGATGCGGTTTGCAAACTGAGATTGTCTTATTCTGGAATTTTCTTTAAACAGTTCTCTTTGTTCTTCTTTAAGTTTTTCAAATTCAATACCGCCCGTTTCTCTCTTTACGCCACCGCCCGTTTCTCTCTTTACGCCGCTTGTTTGATTAACAGCCGACGTTGAAGCGGTAGTTTGATTCTGTTGGGCATTTTGCGGATTTCTGAAAATCTGAGAGCTGTAAGGATTGTTATAGTCGTATCCGGACGGAACGGCAGTTCTCGAAACAGGCTTTTCATCGCTTTCCGGCTTAACCGAATTTAATGCGTTGCGTTTTGCCTCGGCGTTGCTTATTGCGTTTGTAAGCGATACGGGCTCGGTCGGCGCCGCACCCGACTGCTCTCTCATCATTGTGTTTTTATATGCGTTTTGTAAAGCAGTATAGGCAGAACCGTCGATATTGTGTTCTTCCGACTGTCTGCCGCTTAAATACTCTTTATATTTATCGTTATCCATTTCATTTCCGAAAAGCATTTCCCTGACAAGATTTTTAGAGCTGTTTTGCCTTGAAAAATCTCTTTCGTTTTCGGCTTTTCTCAGACCGAAAGTGCCTCTCGATATATCGTGTTCTCTGTTGTTCATTTCCTCTCCGCCAAGGGCAAAATTTACGCCTCGCCCATCGATTTTTTCTTCGTCTTCTATATGTCCCGTTTTATTAGGAAATATAGGATTATATCCGTCTGCGCCGACAGTGTTTTTAGGCGGCTCTTCCGCCACGTCGTCTGTCAGCTTATAAAAAGTCGGCGGCCTCGTATCGTCGAAGGACGTCAACGTAGGAACTTTTGGAGCAGTGATTTTTTCGCCCCTTGGTTTTTTTCTGAGTTTAAGTTTGCGATTCTTTCCCACCGTGCCTTTTATAAACGGATATACGGCAATAAAGACCATAATAAAAAACAACACGCACGTGAATACCAAAGCGCCGACGTTGGTAAAAAACCTCTGAATAGGATAGGAAATAATTCCGAAAAGCGCACCGCCTGCCGTGTTACGGTTTTTATAGCAAGCGTCAAGATATCCGCCGTAACCGTCCGCCAAAGAATTTGCACTCGACGTATAAACGTGCAAAGCCCATATTCCTACAACAAGAAGTAAAACAAGCCCTACGATTTTTCTTCCTTCTATGCGAGGAGAAAAATTGAAAATAACCGCAACTCCTATAATTAACAGACAAATAAAATAAGCATATGAAGCATAGCCGAAAGCGCCGAGTAAAAACGAAGAAACCATAAGTCCTACGCCGCCCAATGCGCCGAAAAGGCTTAAACAGCAAAAAACCGCAATAAGGCATATAAGAATGCCTATTGCTATTCTGTTTATTGTGTTTTGCGAATTCATATACTTCATTCCTTTCCTTCTTAAACAACCGCAAAAAGCATATCGCGGTAGTTTTTAATTATACCACAGTCGCAAGTCTATTGCAACAGATATAAAAAAATCAAGCAGTAAACTTTAACTGCATTTAATATTTCCCTTTAAACTATTATTGTCTAGTTTTATTGAAATCTTCGAGGCTGTAACCTTCTTTAAGCGATTTTCCGTATTGACGTTTGAAATTTTCTTCGTTTTTTGAAAGATAAATTTCATAAAGTTCATCGGACGTCATACCGGCATTTAAACACATGCCGATAAAGAAATGTAAAATATCTACAAGTTCCTCTTTTACGTTCGCTTCGTTGACGACTTTTGGATTTTTCCACCATTTCCAATTTATTTCGTCTAAAAGTTCAGCCATTTCGCTCAGCATGGCAAGCGTTTCTTTTTGAAGCCACTCTTCTTTGGTAACGTTTTCCAGTCCTCTGTTCTTTTTAACGTCCTCATCGAATTTCTGCTGTAATTCAAATATTTTATCAAGTTTATCCATAAAAACTCCTTAATCAAAATCGCCGACCAGACAAAGCACCATTTTATCGAGATCAAAAACTTTTTTAGCATAAGAATTAACTTCTTCTATGCTTACCGTTTCATAATTCGCTATTTCTTTATCCAAATCGAAAAGTTCATCGTCCATAATGCTTCTACGACCGAGCGAACGCATAATAGACATCGTCATTTCTTGCCCGATTACAAGCGACGCCACCGACTGTCTTTTAGACTTTTCCAATTCGCTCTCCGTAAGACCTTTTCCGACAAGTTCTTTTATCTCATTTTTTAGTTTAGTATTTTCTTCTACCAATAATGCTTTTTCTAATAAATTTATATCTTCATTTTTGAATTCTTTATCTAGTTTTTTGGTTTTATTCATACTTATATAACTTGCTTCTGTAACAATAATATGATCTAAAAGTTCAATATTAAATGTTTTTAATAATTTATTAGTAATATTAGTTATATGTATATCTTCTTTACTAGGATTTAGCGAATTTGAAGGATGATTGTGTACTAAAATAACTCTATCGCTTGTGCTCATTAATGCAGTTCTTATTATATTTTTCGTATCTACTAAAATTCCACAAC
Source organism: Christensenellales bacterium (assembly GCA_051883555.1). Classification (GTDB taxonomy): domain Bacteria; phylum Bacillota; class Clostridia; order Christensenellales; family CAG-917; genus CAG-917. The sequence continues at coordinate 11,102 of JBJETY010000023.1, forward strand.
TTGATCCAACACCTAAAAGACTTATCTTTCTAATATTATTGCTTTTATCTAAACCTATAAATATCAAATGCTCTTGAATTGCATCTTTTATTTCTTGAACTTCCTCTAACTCATAAATATCGTTTGTATTATTTACTTTTATATCCTTCATAATTTCCTTTTTTGGTTTTTTATCTAT